>NZ_JBHVER010000134.1:0-23113 GCF_042802195.1 Kitasatospora sp. NPDC057500
CGGGCCGCCGCCGTTCCCGCCCCCGGTGGCGCCCGGGGCGCGCTGCGGCCGGGGGCGTGTCCGGCGCAGTCCTTCCGGCAAGGAAGAATGCCCCTCGTAGGGCACAACAGGGCGTCGGAAGGCGGCAGGTCCAGTGGAACCTCGGATCATCGGCAGCGGCACGGACGAGCACCACGCGGACCCCTTCGGCAGCGCCGAGCTGCGCCGCCGGGTGCTGGACGCCTGGGCCGCCTCCCCGGCCAGGTTCCGGGAGGACGCCAACGCCGAGGAGGAGCTGGCCCTCGGCGGCTACCGCGACCGGCTGGTCGTCGAGCTGGCGCAGAACGCCGCCGACGCCGCCGTCCGCGCCGGGCACGGCCCCGGCCGGCTGCGGCTCACCCTGGCGGACGGCGTGCTGGCCGCCGCGAACACCGGTGCCCCGCTGGACGCCGCCGCCGTCGAGTCGCTGTCCACCCTGCGCGCCTCCTCCAAGCGCGGCGAGCGGGACACCACCGTCGGCCGGTTCGGCGTCGGCTTCGCCGCCGTCCTCGCGGTGACCGACGAGCCCGCCGTGCTCGGTTCGGCCGGCGGGGTGCGCTGGTCGCTCGGCGAGGCCCGGGCACTGACCGAGGCGCAGCCCGCACTCGCCGAGGAACTGCGCCGCCGGGACGGCCACGTCCCGCTGCTGCGCCTGCCGTTCGCCGCCGAGGGGCCGGCACCGGAGGGCTACGACACGGTGGTGGTCCTGCCGCTGCGCGACGCCGCCGCCGAGGACCTCACCCGCCGGCTGCTGGCGGGCATCGACGACGCGCTGCTGCTCACCCTGCCCGGCCTGGCCGAGGTGGTGGTGGAGACCTCGGAGGGCACCCGCACGCTGACCCGCTCGGCGGCGGAGCCGCGGCCGGACGGGGTCACCGAGGTGACCGTGACGGACGACGCGGGCGGCGGGCTGCGGCGCACCGTCTGGCAGACCGCCGAGGCGGCCGGCGCGCTCGCCGCCGACCTGCTCGCCGACCGGCCCACCGAGGAGCGCGCCCGCCCGTACTGGACGGTGACCTGGGCGGTGCCGGTCTCCGACGAGGGCGCCCCGCAGCGGCCCGCGATCGCCCCGGTGCTGCACGCGCCCACCCCCAGCGACGAGCCGCTCGGCCTGCCCGCGCTGCTGATCGCCTCCTACCCGCTGGACTCCACCCGCCGGCACGTCGCCCCCGGCCCGCTCGCCGACTTCCTCACCGAGCGCGCCGCCGACACCTACGCCGACCTGCTGCGCGCCCGCGGCGGCGACCTCGGCTCGCTCGGCCTGGTGCCCGGCCCGCTCGGCCAGGGCGCCCTCGACAACGCACTGCGCGCCGCCGTGCTCTCCCGGCTGCCCGGCACGCCGTTCCTGCCCCACCCGGCGCCGGTCGAGGAGGGCACGCCCGCGCTGCGGCCCCGGGACGCCACGCTGCTGGAGGGCGCGGACGGCTCGGTGGTCGAGGCGCTGGCGCCGATCTTCCCCGGCCTGCTGCCGGCCGGCCTGGAACGCCGCACCGAGCTGCGGGTGCTGAACGTGCGCCGGGTCCCGCTCGCCGAGGTGGTCGACCAGCTGGGCGGCCTGGACCGCGAGCCGGCCTGGTGGCGCAACCTCTACGCGGCGCTCGGCGGCGCCGACCCGGAGGCGCTCGGCGCGCTGCCGGTGCCGCTGGCCGACGGGCGGACGGTGACCGGCCCGCGCCGCGTCCTGCTGCCCTCCGACGACGCCGACTGGGCGGCCTTCCCCGGCTACCCCGAGTCGCTGGCCGGCGCGCTCGCCGTGCTCGACCTGCGGCTCGCCCACCCGGAGGCCGCCCACCCGCTGCTGGCCAAGCTCGGCGCCGGCGCGGCCACCCCGGCCGGAGTGCTGGACACGCCCGAGGTGCGGGCCGCCGTCGCCCGCTCCTACGAGCTGGCCGAGGACGACCCGGACGCCGCCGCCGACCTCGCCGAGGCGGTGCTGTCGCTGGTCAGGGCGGCCGGCCCGGCGCCCGGCGAGCACCCCTGGCTGGCCCGGCTGGCGCTGCTCGACGACGAGGGCGAGCCCACCCGCGCCGGTGAGCTGCTGCTGCCCGACAGCCCGCTCGCCGCACTGGCGCGGGAGGACGACGCCGCCTGGGTGGACGACGAACTGCTGGAGCGCTGGGGGCCCGAGGTGCTCGCGGCCGCCGGCGTGCCGGCCGAGTTCGTGCTGGTCCGCGCCGAGGACGTGGTGCTCGACCCGGACGACCTGGAGCGGCTCGACCCCACCGCCCCCGCCGACCGGGCGGCCGGCGGCCACCCCACCGGGCTGATCGACGAGGCGCCGGACGGTCTGGCCGAGTGGGCCGAGGACGCGCTGGAGGCGCTGCACGCCGACGACGGGGACACCGTGGGCGTCCCGCCGGTCGCCGCCGAGCTGCTCGCCGTCCGCGACCTGGACCTGGTGGACGACGACGCCTGGCCGCAGGCGCTGGCCGCGCTGGCCCGCCCGCCGTACCGGGACGCCGTCGTCACCCCCGTCCGCACCCTGCTGCCGGACGGGTCCTACGCCGACCTTCCGCCGTACACCGCCTGGTGGCTGCGCGACCACCCGGTGCTGGACGGGCGCGAGCCCGCCGGGCTGCGCGCCGCCGGCGCCGACCCGCTGCTGCGCGGTCTGTACGACGAGGCCCGCACCACCCTGGACGAGCAGTTCCTGCACGCGCTGGGGGTGCGCACCACGCTGGCCGCGCTGCTCGCCGAGCCGCACGGACCGGACGAGGTGCTGGACCGGCTCACCGACCCGGTCGCCGAGGTCGGGCACCGCCAGCTGCACGGCATCCACAGCGCGTTGGCCCGGGTCGAGGCGGAGCGGATCGAGCCGCTGGACGTGGTGCGGGCGGTGCCGCCGCTGGACCGCGCCACCGGCCGCCGTCCCGACCGCACCGTCGTGGTGGACGCCGCGGACGCGGTCGTCGCGGACGCCCCCGACCTGGTGGAGCTGCTGCACGACCACCCGCTGCTGCCGGTCGCCCCGGCGCTCGCCGTCGACCTCGCCGAGCGGCTGCACGTCTCGCTGGCCAGCGAGGTGGCCGGCGGACGGGTGCTCTCCCAGGGCTCGCTGCACCGGGTGCCGGCCGTGGTGCGGGAGCTGCTGCCCGGCTGCCCGGTCGCCTACGAGGAGCACGAGGAACTGCTGGTGGTCGGCCCGGACGGCGAGGAGGCCGCCGTGGACTGGCGCTGGGACGGCGCGGGCGGCACCCCGGAGGCGCCGTACGACCCGGAGTCGGCGGAGGAGGCGGACGAGGACGACGAGTTCGAGGTCCCGCCGGTGCCCGGGCTGCTGCACGCCGCCACGCCGGAGGGGCTGGCCGCCGGGCTGGCCTGGTCGGTCGGGCAGTGGCACCGCCGGTTCGAGGTGCTGGCCGCGCTCAGCGAGCCGGACCGCGCCTACGAGCTGTCCGCCGCCCGCGACTTCGAGGGCTGAGAACAGGCCCCTCCGGCTCCCGGCCCCTCCGGCTCCCGTGCCTCAGGAACGGGAGCCGGGGCGGGTCCGGCCGCGGGCGATCAGCCGCAGGTAGATCGAGAGGGTGGCGACCACCCAGGCGGCCGTCAGCACGGCGATCGCCACCTTGGTCAGCCGAGGCCCGGGGTGGATCCCGGCCAGCGCGCCGACCCCCGCCATCGCCAGGGCCAGCACCCCGGTGATCAGCAGCCCGCCCAGGAAGGCCGCGAAGGCCTCCAGTTCACCGCCCCTGCGCCCCATCGCGGCCACCCCCCGTCGCCCGGTCCAGGGGTCAATCATCGGTCCGGCGGCGCACGATCCGCCAGACCACCTCCAGGACCACTCCGGCGGCGGCCGCGATGGCGACGCCGATCCACGGGTCCCTGGTGCCGGCCAGCGAGAGCTGGAAGAAGTCGGAGAGCCACGGCACGGTCAGCACCAGGGCGAACGCCCCGCCCATCGTCCCGATCAGCAGCAGCCGCCACCAGTTGTAGGGGCGGGCCACGATCGCCAGCACCCAGATCGCCACCAGGAAGAGCGTCAGGGTCGCCACGCTGGTGTCCGACTCCAGGTCGGTGGCGTGGTTGGCACGGGCCAGCGCGTACGCGGTGAAGGTGGCCGTCCCCGCGATGATGCCGCCCGGGACCGCCAGCCGCAGCACCCGGCGCACGAAGCCGGTGCGGGCGCGCTCGTTGTTGGGCGCGAGCGCCAGGAAGAAGGCCGGCACGCCGATTGTCAGGGTGGACAGCACGGTGGAGTGCCGGGGCAGGAACGGGTACGGGGAGTGGGTGAAGATCACCAGCAGCGCCAGCAGCACCGAGTAGACGGTCTTGACCAGGAACAGCCCGGCCACCCGCTCGATGTTGCCGATCACCCGGCGGCCCTCGGCGACCACCGAGGGCATCACCGCGAAGGAGTTGTTCAGCAGCACGATCTGGGCGACCGCCTTGGTCGCGTCGCTGCCGCTGCCCATCGCCACGCCGATGTCCGCGTCCTTCAGCGCCAGCACGTCGTTGACGCCGTCGCCGGTCATCGCCACGGTGTGCCCGCGCGACTGCAGCGCGCCGACCAGCTGGCGCTTCTGCTGCGGGGTGACCCGGCCGAAGACGGTGGTGCGCTCGGCGGTGTCGGCGAAGGCTTCCGGCTCGGTGGGCAGGGCGCGCGCGTCCACCGGGTGGTCGGCGCCGGGCAGCCCCAGATGGGCGGCGACCGCGCCGACCGAGACGGCCGCGTCGCCGGAGATCACCTTCGCCTGGACCCGCTGGCCCTCGAAGTAGCGCAGCGTCTCGGCGGCGTCCTCGCGCAGCCGCTGCTGGAGCACCACCAGGGCGAGCGGGCGCAGCCCGGCGGCCGGGTCCGGGGCGTCCAGCGGGACGGGCGTGCGGCCCAGCAGCAGCACCCGCAGGCCCTGGGCGCCCAGCTCGTCCACCTCGACCAGTGCCGGGTGGCCGGAGGGCAGCAGCACATCGGGGGCGCCGAGCAGCCAGCTGGCCTCGTCGCCGCGCGGCTCCAGGAGTTGCACGCCGCTCCACTTGCGGGCGGAGGAGAACGGCATCGCCTCGATCACCCGCCAGCCGTCGCGCCGTCCGTCGTCGCGCTGCCCGCCTTCCCGCAGCCCGCCGTCGCGCTGCCCGCCGTCGCCGTAGGCGTCGATGACGGCCTGCATCGACGGGTTGGGGCGGGCGTCGGCGCCGGCCATCACGCCCAGGGCCTGCTTGACCGTCTCCTTGAGGGCGCCGTCCGGCTCCGGCTCCCCGTTCCCGTCCCCGCCGATGATCCGCAGGTCGACGACGTCCATGCCGCCCTCGGTGAGGGTGCCGGTCTTGTCCAGGCAGACGGTGTCCACCCGGGCCAGCCCCTCGATCGCGGGCAGCTCCTGCACCAGGCACTGCCGGCGTCCCAGCCGGACCACACCGATCGCGAAGGCCACCGAGGTCAGCAGCACCAGGCCCTCGGGCACCATCGGCACGATCCCGGCGATCATCCGGCGGACCGCCTCGCGCCAGTCCCGGCCCTCCACCGCCAGCTGGCTGATGATCAGACCGATCGCGGTCGGCACCAGCAGCCAGGTGATGAACCGCAGGATGCTGTCGATGCCGCTGCGCAGCTCAGACCGCACCAGGGTGAACCGGCTCGCCTCCTCGGCCAGCTGCGCCGCGTACGCCTCGCGGCCGACCTTGGTGGCGGTGAACGCGCCCGCGCCGGCCACCACGAAGCTGCCGGACATCACCGGGTCGCCGGGCTGCTTGAGCACCGGGTCCGGTTCGCCGGTGAGCAGCGACTCGTCGATCTCCAGGCCGTCCGCCTCGGCGACCACGCCGTCGACGATCACCTTGTCGCCGATGCCGAGCAGCACGGTGTCGTCCAGCACGATCTCGCCCACCGCGACCTGCCGGGCGGTGCCGTCCCGGCGCACCTGGGGCCTGGCCTCGCCGATCAGCGCGAGGCTGTCCAGGGTCTTCTTGGCGCGCAGTTCCTGGATGATGCCGATCGCCGTGTTGGCGACGATGACCAGGCCGAACAGCCCGTCCTGGAGCGGTCCGACGACCAGGATGATCGCGAACATCACACCGATGATCGCGTTGAACCGGGTGAAGACGTTGGCCCGGACGATCTCCCGGGCGGAGCGGCTGGAGCGGGCCGGTACGTCGTTGACCTGGCCGCGCGCGACCCGCTCGGCCACCTCGGCGGCGGTCAGCCCGCCGCGCCGCCCCGGCAGCAGACCGAGGGGGTGGGCGCCGTCCGGCGGGTCACCGGCGGGCTGTTCCTCGGCGGGCTGCGCAGGCTGCGTCATGGCACCGACTCTACGGGTGCCTTATGTCCGATGCGTGCTACTAAAGGACCATTCAGTCCGACCGGGTGGCCGGGTTCTGGGCCTCCGCCGCCGCGGCGGCCCGGCTGCGCGCGATGGCGTCCCGGCGGGCCCGGCAGTACCAGAGGCCGATCAGTCCGAGTCCGCCGCCGGCCAGGCAGATCCACGGCCAGTTGCCGTGGCCGTGGTCGGAGAGCGTGCCCCAGAACGGGAGCAGGACCACGAACGCCACGAACCAGAGCACCGTGCCGCCGCCGACGATGGCGACGTCGTTGGCCTCCAGCGGCGGGGGAGAGGGGTGCAGTGGCGTCTTGGGCATGGGGCCTAGGGTACGGTGCTGGCGCACGTCCGACCGATTCGGTGCGGGGCTGTCCGCGCTTGTTACAGGGGTTATTCGTTCTACGCGCGAAGATAGCGATCGAGCGATCGGGGAACCCATACTTGTCTCTCCGGTCGGTCGCGGCATGCTCAGGACACCGTGCTTCGTGCCCGTCCCACCGGGTCGCCCGGCCACCGTCGTCCCGGGCGGGTCCCCCTCTCCTCCGCCCCCCACAGAGGACGCAGCATGCCCGTGGCCCAGCCGACCACCGAGTCGCCCGAGCCCGCCCAGCCCGACACGCCGAAGCCCCCGTTCGGCGCGCTGGACCGCTTCTTCCGGATCAGCGAGCGCGGCTCCACCCTGCCGCGCGAGATCCGCGGCGGCGTCGCCACCTTCTTCACCATGGCGTACATCCTGGTGCTGAACCCGATCATCCTGGCCAGCGCCACGGACATGACCGGGGCCCACCTGGACAGCGCCCAGCTGGTCACCGCCACCGCGCTCACCGCGGGCCTGACCACGCTGCTCATGGGCGTCATCGGCAACGTCCCGATCGGCCTCGCCGCCGGCCTCGGCGTCAACACCATCGTGGCCCTCCAGCTCGCGCCCAAGATGACCTGGCCGGACGCCATGGGCATGGTCGTGCTGGCCGGCTTCGCGATCATGCTGCTGGTCGCCACCGGCCTGCGCGAGCGGGTCATGAGCGCCGTCCCGCTCGGCCTGCGCAAGGCCATCGCGATCGGCATCGGCCTGTTCATCACCCTGGTCGGCCTGGTCGACTCCGGCTTCGTCACCCGCATCCCGGACGCCGCCCACACCACCGTCCCGCTCCAGCTCGGCACCGGCGGCCACCTGACCGGCTGGCCCGTCCTGGTCTTCGTGCTCGGCCTGCTGCTCACCCTCGTCCTGCTGGTCCGCAAGGTCCCCGGCGCGATCCTGGTCTCCATCGCCGTGATGACCGGCGTCGCGGTCGTGATCGACAAGTTCGCCGACATCCCCGCCCTCAGCTGGGGCCTGACCGTCCCGGCCTGGCCGGGCAACCCGGTCGCCGCCCCCGACTTCGGCCTGGTCGGCGAGGTCAGCCTGTTCGGCGGCTTTGAGAAGGTCGGCGTCCTCACCGGCGTGCTCTTCGTCTTCACCGTCCTGATGTCCTGCTTCTTCGACGCGATGGGCACCATCCTCGGCGTCGCCGACGAGGCCCACCTGCTGGACGAGAAGGGCGACCTGCCCGGCATCAACAAGGTCCTGATGATCGACGGCATCGCCACCGCGGCGGGCGGCGCCACCTCCTCCTCCGCCAACACCTGCTTCGTCGAGTCCACCGCCGGCGTCGGCGAGGGCGCCCGCACCGGCTTCGCCTCCATCGTCACCGGCGGCCTCTTCGTGGTGGCCCTCTTCCTCACCCCCCTCGCCACCATGGTCCCCGCCCAGGCCGCCACCCCCGCCCTGGTCACCGTCGGCTTCCTGATCCTCGCCAACTCCGTGCGGGACATCGACTGGTCCGACTACACCATCGCGATCCCGGCCTTCCTGACCATCGCGATGATGCCGTTCACCTACTCCATCACCAACGGCATCGGCTTCGGCTTCATCACCTTCTGCGTCCTGCGCCTCGCCACCGGCCGCGGCCGCGAGGTCCCCCTCCCGATGTACGCCGTCTCCGCCGTCTTCGCCTTCTATTACCTGATGCCGGCCCTCGGTCTTCTCTGATCCCGCTGAGCCTTCAACGGCCCCACACCTTCATGGGTGTGGGGCCGTTGGCGTCGGAGCGCGCGAGGGCCGCCAGTATTCGTCAGTCTGACGCGAATTTGCCGGAGTGGGCTGTTGAGGTCGCTCTGCTCTGCGATGCTGAAGGTCCATCGAGAGGGGCCGCGGCTATGCAGTGGAAGATCCACGGGGAACGTCCGATCTACGAGAACCCTTGGGTGAACCTGTGGCTGGCTGATGTCGAGCAGCCCGACGGGCACCGCTGGGAGCACCATGTGGTCAAGCTGCGGCACCTGGCCGTGGCGGCCATCGTGAACAGCGAGAAGCAGGTGCTCATGATGTGGCGGCACCGCTTCATCACCAACACCTGGGCCTGGGAACTCCCGATGGGGCTGATCGAGCCGGACGAGACCCCGGCGGATGCTGCGGCCCGCGAAGCGCTGGAGGAGACCGGCTGGAAGGTCGGTGAGGTCAAGCCGCTGATCTACGCCCAGCCGGCGAACGGGATCACCGACTCCGAGCACTTCGTGTTCCGGGCCGATGCAGTCGAGTACGTGGGCCCGCCGACCGAGCGCAACGAGTCCGACCGGATCGAATGGGTCGCCCTGTCCGAGCTGCGCGGCATGATCGACCGCCGCGAGATCGTCAGCAGCGGCACGCTCGTGGGTGTGCTCTACCTGCTGCTCGACGAGGCCGGCCTCTGATCATCCGGCCGAGCCGGTGATCCGGTCGACCAGTTCCTCGGCCTGGGTGTGGCCGCGGTAGGGCTTGAGCAGTTGCCGGAACTCCTGGAGATGGGCGACCACTCTGGGGGATTCGACGGCCGCCGCGAGGTCGAGGGCTGCCGTCGCGGTCGTGCAGGCCAGTTCGAGTTCCTGCCGCTGGAGTTGAGTGCGGGCGAGCCAGAAGCTGTGGAACGCGCGGCCTCGGAGGTTCGTCTTCGGCTCGCCACGAAGGGCTTCGGCGATGAGGGGCTCGGCGGCCGTCGCATCGCCCAGCTGGCCAAGGGCGATCCCGGTGTCCACGGTGAGCTTGGTGTGGTCGAAGTACTGGACCCACACGGGGTCGTCGTCGGTGGTGGCGATCCGCTCGAAGTGGTCGTGCGCTGTGGCGATCGCCCGGTGGGTCGCCTCCTGGTCGTGCGCGCTCGCGTGGCCGAAGGCTTCGCGCATCGACAGCATCGACAGCAGCCTCGGCGTGCCACCGTCGAGATGGACGTTGTCCTGGGCGGCTCGGGCCAGCGTGATCGCGTCCTGGGCTTTCTCCTGGTAGGTCGCCTGGAGGCTGAGGCAGGCGAGCACGTTGGCGATGAACGGGCGGTCGCCGATCTCGCGCGCGAACCGGAGTGCTTCGGTGAAGTAGCTCTGGGCGGTGTTGAACTGCCGTGCGTCGAAGTATGTCCACCCGGTGAGGCGCGCGAGTTCGGCAGCGATGCCGTGGAGGCTTCGACGGTAGTTGGGGTCCGCGGTGTCGCGCATGATGCCCGTGACGTACCTGAGCTGGCCGATCACCGCCGGCCGTAGGGCTTCACCGCCATGCTGGTCGTCGCGTCGCCAATAGTCCTCGATGGACGCTTGCAGGGAACGCAGGACGTTGGGCGTGACCCTGGTACCTGCGGCTATGGCGAGGATGTCGTCCAGCTCGGTTCCTGCTCGGGCTTCGGGAGCCGGCCGGGGGAGATGCGCCACCTCGACCTGGGGTGAGAGCCCCTGGCGTAGGACGGCGGGCTGTTCCCAACTGCGGTCGGCCAGGCCGAGCATCCGCCCGGGAATCCGTAAGCCGTCCGCGATGCGCTCGATGACGCCCATGTTGGTGATCTTCGGGCGGCCCTTCATCACCTCGCCCACCCTGCTGGGCGTCAGCTCGCATGCGCGGGCGATGCGGGACGGGTGGAACCCGCCTCTGCGCGCGGCGAGTTGGAAGATCCGCGCGAAGTCGCGCTCCGCGCAGGCGAGAACCATGTCGGGGTCCGCGAGCAGTCTGCGCGGAAGCCCCTGCGGCTCTGTGGACTCGCTCATGGCTGCCACCCCTCAGCGCCAGGAAGATCATCGCTCAGTGTCACGCGAGATAACCGACCGCGAGTTTACCCATCGTGGGTACACGCGCCGGCCTTATTTCGAAGCTGTCCGCTCGGGGACTCTGGAGCCACCTTCGGGAGATGCCCGGAGAGCGATGGAGAGGGTGGTTGGGCTGATGAGCGTGATCAATTCCGCCTCGACAGTCCTTCCCTCCTCCACCGGTTACCCGATCGACGTGCCCATCGAGATTCCGGTGGTGCTTCCTGGCGGCTGGCGGTGTCGGGTGGATCCCCGAATCGGCCGGAGCCGCAGGCAAGTTGGTGGCCGCCGGCCTGACAGGTGGGTCCCCCAAGACTCCCCTGGCCCCGACGACGACACCGGGGTCAGGGGGGTGCACCACCGTGACGGGATCGGACCCGTCACGCCCTGCACCAGCGGAGGGAGGTGAACGACATGGAGAACCTGGTCCAGCTCGATCCCGAGCAGGAGGAGGTCGTCGTCCTGGGCGACGCGACGTTCCTGACGAAGGGCAGCAACAACAACAGCGTCGAGGGCAAGCGCGCGCCGTACGACGCCTGACGCTGACGGCACGGCGGCGGCACCCTGACCCCCGGGGGTGCCGCCGCACCTTGCTCGGGCTCGATCCTTGGAGGTGATCGCATGAGCTTGTTCGGTGGATCAATCACCCCGGCCACCACGTCCCGAACGCCTGCCGGCGCACAGGTGTTGTGGCACGGCCCGTCGGCCTGGTCGGTCGACGCCCGGGTACGCCTGGCGGAGGGCGCCGGTAAGCGGTTGGCGGTCTTCGGCCCGTGCGGTGCCACGGACGCGGACCTGGGTCGCCTCGTCCGTTCAACCGGTCTGCGCGTCCTGGACATGGCGGCAACCGCTTGGACGGGGGCGTACACCCTGGTCCTCGACGACGGCCGCGGCGAGCTCACGGTGTGGGCCGACCCTGCCGGCGCGGCCCCGGTCTACATCACCCAGGCGGACGGGACTTCGGCCTGGGCGTCGAGTGCGCTCGCGCTGGCCTCGCTGATCGGTGCCGAGCCGGATGAAACCTGGCTGGCCGCGCACCTGGCCGAGCCGACCGCGTGGGTTCCCGGCCGGTCGGCTTGGAAGGGGGTGGAACAGGTGCCGCCGGGGCATCGCTGGACCGCCAACGCGCATGGCGTTTCCGCCTTCGCTCCGTTCTGGCGGGCGCCCCGCCTCGGCTGGCGCGACGCCGTACAGCGGCTGCGCGACGACCTGGAGGACAGTGTGCTCATCCGGGTTTCCGGACAAGCGGCGTCCTCCGATCTGTCGGGTGGTCTCGACTCCAGTACCCTCGCGGCGATCGCCGCAACGTCCGGTCCCGTCACCGGCCTCACCTACCACCCCAAGGGGCGGGAGAGCGGCGGCGACATCGACCACGCCCGCGCCGTCGCCCGTGCGTTCCCGACGATCCGCCACCGCTTCATGCCCCTGGGCCCGGAGCACCTGCCCTTCGCGGACCTCGGTTCCCTCCCGTTGACGGACGAACCGGCGCCATCGGCCATTGTCCACGCCCAATTCTCCGCTCAACTCCGCTTGTTGGCAGCTGGCGGCATGCACGTGCACCTGACCGGGGACGGCGGGGACTCCCTGTTCATGCCGCCCCCGGTGCACATGGCCGACCTGGCGCGATCAGGTCGGTTCCTCCGCCTGGCCGACGACGCGCAGGCATGGGCACGGCTCTACCGGTCGAGCCCTTGGACAGTGGTGGCCGCGGCCTGGAACGACCCCGGAAAGCTCGGCGGTGCGACGGCGCCGATGCCGTGGCTCATCCGCCGCACGCTCGACCTGGCCCGGTCCGTCACCGCTCCACATGCGGACACGCTCACCCTCGGGCACGCCGATCGCTACCTCCTGGGAGAAGCACGCTACGTCGGCCGGACCGCCGCGACGGAGAACCAGCTCGCCGCCGCGCACGGCATCGAGATGCACAACCCCTACATGGACGCCCGCATCGTGGAGACCGTCCTCGCCACGTCCGCGACGCAACGGTGGTCCGCACGCCGCTACAAGCCGCTGCTGGCCGACGCCGTGACCGGTCTCCTACCTCAAGGGGTCCTTCAGCGGGGCGCCAAGGGAGTGTTCGCGGCCGATCACCACCACGGGCTGCGCGCGAACAAGGCCCGCGTCCTGGACCTGGTGGTCGGGCACCTCGCCGACCTCGGTCTCATCCGCCCGGCGGCCGTGCGCTCGCTGCTGGGCCGTGCCGTGCTCGGCGTCGACATCCCGTGGGGCCTGATCGAACCCGTTCTCGCCACGGAACTCTGGCTCCGGGCCTCGACCGCGGCCGGACAGGCGGTTCGCTGGGAGGAGAGGCCATGACGATTCCCACGCCGACGAAGTACACGCGTACCGCGCTGACCGGCCGCGCGGGCGTGGTCGTCGACTACCGGACCGGCCGGACGGTTCTCCTCACGGGCGACACGCTCACCCGCTGGCTCGCCGCACTGAAGCACAGCGCGGCACCGGCCCCGGTCGTCCTGCGCGACTCGCAGGTCTCCTGGGGAACCCGCGAATCCCCTGCTCGCCTGGAGACGGTCGCCCCACCACCGTGGGCATGGCGGCTGGCGGCGGCGGCCGTCGTGGCGACGACCCTGGCCGTGCGTACGGCAGGGCGTCCTGGCAGAAGCTTCGGTCGCCTTCGCCGCCTCGCCGAGGCCGGCGGCCACCTGCCGCTCCCGAGCGCACGCCACGCCGGCCTCGCGGTGCGCTCGGTCCGTTGGGCCGCCCGCGCGTTCCCCGCCCGTGTCGCCTGCCTGGAGGAGAGCGTGGCGGCATCACTCCTGCTCCTGTTTGGCGGCCGTGGTGGCGCCTGGCGCCACGGCGTGGCCACCGACCCGATACGTCTGCACGCCTGGATCTGCGACGTTCACGGCCTGCCGGTCGAGGAACCCGAGCAGACTGGCGACTGCACACCGATCAACGCACCGACCGACCCGGAACGAGGCACTGATGCCCACCCCTCACATCCTGCTGCCCGGCGAGCGCGTCAGCCTGGCGATGACCAACCGTGACCACCTGGCCGACTACCACCGATGGGAGAACGACCCCGGCACCATCCTCGGCTTCGGCACGCAGGTCGCCCAGGCCTGGGAGGTCCGCGCGGGCGGCTGGGAAGGCCAGGGCCGTAACCGCGACTACCCCCAGTTCGAGGTGGTCGCCGGCGACGACCACACGCCGGTCGGCATCACGACCCTCTCGATCGACCCCGCCGTGAGGACGGCCGAGTACGTCATCCTCCTCGCCCCGGAGGCGCGCGGTAAGGGCTTCGCCGCCGAGGCCACTGAGCTGACGCTCCGATGGGCGTTCGAGTACACGGCCCTGCGGATGGTGTGGCTCAAGGTCCTGGAGCCGAACGTGGCGGGCGTCTCCGCCTACCAGAAGGCCGGCTTCCAGCCCGCGGGCCGCCTGCGGCAGTCGGGCTACTGACGCGGCCGTCCCTGCGACGAACTCCTGATGGACGCCACCGCCGACGACTTCCTGATCACCAAGGCGTCCGCCTGAACAACTTCATGAACACACCGGATCCCCCCTGACCTGGCGGGAGGTGATCCGTCCGTCCATGGCCGACATGCTGATTGCGGCCACCGCTGAGCGGCACGAGGTGGCAGTCCTGCACCACGACGGCGACTACGACACGATCGCGGCTATCACCGGGCAGCGCACCCGCTGGGTCGTGCCGACGGGTACGGCCGACTGAGTACGCCGTCTTCGCCGTCTATCACCTGATGCCGACCCTCGGTCTGCTCTGACCGCCCCGGCACTTCCACGGCCCCGCGCCCCCTCGGAGCGCGGGGCCGTCGTTCTGGCTGGGTCCTCTCCCCCGACCGGGCGGGTTCGAACCGGTCGGGCGCGGGTCAGTGGACGCAGAACTCGTTGCCCTCCGGGTCCTGCATGACGGTCCACGAGCCGCCGGGTTCGGCGACCTCGCGCAGGGTGGTGGCGCCGAGGGCTTCGAGGCGGGTGACGGTGGCGGCGCGGGCGTCGGGGCCGGGGTGGAGGTCGAGGTGGAGGCGGTTCTTGCCCTGCTTCGGCTCCGGAACGCGGTGGAAGAGGATGCGGCGGCCGAGTCCGGTGTCGCTGGCGGGGTCGTGCGGGTCCTCGGGGTGGCGGACGGCGGCGAGGGCGAGCCAGGCGTGGTGGCCGTCGACCTCGGTGACCAGGTCCGGGGTGATCACGCCGGCCGCGAGCAGACCGGTGATCAGGGTGCTGTGGTCCTCGACGGTGTAGTCGAGGGCGGCGGCCCAGAAGGCGGCCTGGCGGTGCGGGTCGGTGGCGTCGATCACGAGCTTCCAGTGCATGGTCATGTAACCGGTTATAGGGGTTGCAGACGGATGGGGGCAAGAGTGGATCTCAAAGAGGCCACGGTGTAACGGAGTTGGCGAGGGGCATACTCCGGGCGGAGACGGGGGAGGGGAGCGGTTCGATGGTGAGACAGGATCCGCCGACGGGGGTCGAGGCCCAGCTGCTGCCGGAGTTGTTCCGGACGGCCGACCAGGCCTCGCTGTCCGGCCAGCAGCAGACGCTGCGCTGGTACCGGGGGCTCATCTCGATGCTGGTGATCGCGGCGGTGGTGGGTTCGCTGCCCGGTCCGGACGACAAGGGGGCCTCCGACATCACGCCACTGTTCTCGGTGGTGGCGTTCCTGGTGGCCGGGTACTTCTGGCTGCGGCTGCGCCGCAGCAATCCGCAGGCGCGGTGGTACGAGGCGCGGGCGGCGGCCGAGTCGGTGAAGACGCTGGCCTGGAAGTACTCGGTGCGGGCCCGGCCGTTCGAGGGTGACGCGGAGTCGGCGGACGTCGACCGCGGCTACCTGCTGCAAGTGGAGGACGTGCTGCGGGCGTTCGAGGACCCGGCGATCGTGCCGCCGGGATCGGTCGCCGAGATTACCCCGGAGATGCGCCGGGTGCGGGCGGAGTCGCTGACCGCGCGGCGCACGCTGTACCTGCGCACCCGGGTGGAGGGGCAGCGGACGTGGTACCGCTCGCGCGCCGAGTCCTGCGAGTCGCAGGCGGTCACCTGGGGCCTGGGCGTGGCGGCGCTGATCATCATCGGTGCGGCGGCGGCCGTCGCGCAGGCGACCGGGGCGTTGCCGGTGCACGTCTTCGGCGCCACCTCGGCGGCGGCCGCGGCGGTGATCGCCTGGACGCAGCTGAAGCAGCTCCGCCCGCTGGCGGCCGCGTACCAGCTGGCGGCACGGGAGTTGGAGAACGTCGGCAACCAGCTCTCCGACCTCGACCCGCGGACGCCGGACGCCGAGCAGCGCTGGGCCCGGCTGGCCGCGGAGGCGGAGGACGCGGTGTCGCGCGAGCACACCACCTGGCGGGCGCGGCGGGCCTTCCCGCGCTGACGCGCCGAAGGGCCGCCCGCGCCCGCCGGGTCACCGGTCAGGTCACCGTTCGCGTGGTCACCGCTCGCGCGGGGTGAGCGGGGCCAGCGGCGCGGCGCGGCCCACCAGGATCGGCTGGGCGCCGGCCGCGGACCGGCTCGGTGACACCGCGAAGGCCAGCGAGCCGATGAAGATGAAGCAGCCGAGCCCGACCACCAGGGGAAAGATGAACTGCAGCGCCATCAGCCCGTCCTCGACCGTCCGCGAGCTCTGGAGCCGGACGGAGACGGCGGCCATGCCGGTGTAGTGCATCGCGCAGACCGCGACGCCCATGACCGGCGCGGCGGCGAGCACGGCGAGGGTGCCCCGGATGTTGAGCGCGGCCCACAGCGCGGCGGTCGCCGCGAACACCGCGATGCCGACGGAGAGCGCGACGGTGGCCCGGTCGTAGCCGACGAAGCCGGGCAGCACCATCGCTGCCATGCCGAGGTAGTGCATCGCCGCGACCCCGAGGCCGGTGGTCAGCCCGCCCGCCAGCAGCGCCGTCCACCGGCGCCGGCCGTACCCGACGGAGAACACGCCGATGCCGACGACCGCGATCGCCACGAGCAGGCTGAGCACGGTGAGGTCGGGCCGGTAGCTGATCTCCGCGCCGGTGACGGAGAAGCCCAGCATCGCGATGAAGTGCATCGACCAGATGCCCGCGCCGAGCGAGGCCGAGGCGAAGAGCAGCCAGTAGACGCGGGTGCGGCCGGTGGAGACCAGCGCCCAGCGGGTTCCGCGCAGGGCGACGAAGGCGCCGAGGCAGGCGACCAGGTACGAGGCCGCCGGTGTCACCCAGCCGTGGTCGGCGTGGTGGATCTCGCCCACGAGGGACTCCTGATGAGGGTTGGGGGAGGAGGGGGAGCACCGGCACCGGGGCAGGGCGGACCGGCCGGCCGTGAACCGGGTCCGCGAGGGGGACGCCTGGGGTGGGGGTGCCCTGACACCGCCGGAGAGTAGCGGCTCCCGATGAGTCCCACAATGTGCGGTTTTCTCGTGAAATCGCAGGTCAGAGGTGCCCTTCACGCGATCGGCATGATCTTGGCACCAAGCCCTGACGCACTCTTCCCAAAAGCGTCTGATCTTCCTAAAACGGACGCAACGGTCAGGCGTCCAGGGGTGCTAGGCCGAACGGGTGGCCGGCCGGGTCGATCAGCACCTTGAGCGTGCGGCCGTGCTGGTAGGTGGGCTCGGTCGCACCCAGGGCCAGGGCGCGGGCGGTGGCCGCCTCCAGGTCGTCCACGTAGAAGTCCAGGTGGAAGTGCTTGCCGCCGTCCGGCTCGGTCCACGGCTCCGGCCGGTACCCGCTGACCCGGCCGAAGCCGAGCGGGCTGCCGCCCTCGGGGTTGTCCAGGATGGCGAACCGCTCGTCCACGTGCCGGGTCTCCCACCCGAGCAGCTCGCCGTAGAAGGCGGCCAGCGCGACCGGGTCGGCGCAGTCGATGGTGACCATGGCGAGGCGGGCGAAGCCGGTGTCGTCCTGCCCGGCTTGGTCGGCCGCGCGGGTCGGGTCGACCGTGGTGGCTTGCTCGGCGGCGACGTCGGTCATGGCTGGTCGACCCTTCTGCTGAGCGGTACTGCGGCTCCGGGGCCTGCGTGGACCGGGCCTCAGGACCAGCATCGCACTGGGAGTCACGGAGGGCACGGCCAGTCGGGGCGGGGTTGGGGGAGAACGGGGGGCGGGCGAACGACCTCAGGCCGTTGACCAGCACAAATCCGTCAGAGTCGGTCCGGATCGCTACACAATCGGCACGCTTTGAGCATCGGCGGACAAAGGTTAGTTGTATAAACTTTTGATCCAATCGAGGGATTGTGATTCACGGGGGGTTTCTCGATGGCGATCGAGCTTCCGGGTGAAGTGGTGACGCTCCTTGACTTCATCGGCATCCGTTGGCCCGCGGTCAACGAGGACAAGGTCCGCGAGTTCGGCGAGCACGTAAAGGAGTTCGCGAAGGGCCTCGAAGAGGTGCACGCGGACTCGAAGGCGACGATCCATCAGCTGGGCGGGGCCTACGAGGGCCAGTCGTACCAGGCGCTGGCCGCCAAGTGGGCGCTGATGTCCGACAAGCACTTCGACCAGGTGGTCGACGCCGCGCACGTGGTGGCGCAGGCGATGGACATCGCGGCCGACGCGATCGTCGCGATGAAGCTGGAGGCACTGGGCGAACTCATCGTGCTGGCAGCCACGTTCGTCGCCGCCCAGGCCGCCGCGGTGGCGACCCTCGGCGTGGCGGAGGTGGGCGCCGTCGCGGCCCAGCAGGCCGCGCGCAAGCTGATGTCCTACCTGGCGCACGAGTTGGAGGAGTACGTCGTCGGCCAGGTGGTCGAGGCGGCCATCGACCCGCTGGTCGAGATCGTCGCGGAGGCGGTGTCCGGGCTGGTCTTCGAAGCGGCCGAGGCGGCGGTGAACAGCGGTGGCGGATCGGCCGGCAGCGGGTTCAGGATCAACCCGGCGGCCGTCGAGGCGCACGCCCGCGCCCTGCACGAGCAGGCGGAGAAGGTCGCCCAGCACGCCCAGGTCTTCGGCGTCCGGGTGGCGGCGGTGAGCTTCGAGTGAGCGACGCGGTCGTCAAGGCGCTCCAGAAGAGTGCCAAGAAGCTCGGCAAGACCCTGGCCGAGGACATGGGCAAGGCCGCCACCAAGATGTACAAGCAGGCGGGCGACAACCTCACCAAGACCGCCAAGCACCACAAGGACAACGACACCCACAACGCCGACGACTTCACCAAGAAGGGCGAGGACAAGGCCGCCCCGCCCCCGAAGACGGGCAACGGCGGCGGGGACGACGGGGCCAAGCCGGCGCCGCGGAAGTACTACATCCACGACGACGGCCGGGTCCAGGAGATCAAGGACGGCAAGCTGGTCGACCTGGACGGGACGGACGAGTCCCTCAAGACCCTGCTGGACGGGAACTCGGACAAGGTCAAGGATCCGTCCAAGCAGGATCTGAGCAAGACGTACCACGCGAGGAAGGACGCGGAGAAGGGCCACGAGAAGGTCGACAGTCAGAAGATCACCGAGCCGACGGAGCTGTCCCGTGCCGTGGAGGAGGCTCGGCGTGCCCAAGGTGACTACGGGGGCAAGAACTACGCGTCGCTCAGGTACCGGGACGAGAGGGGCGAGTTCATCCTGGTCGGTCGGAGCGACTACAACCGGAGCCATTCGGAGCGATCGATCGGCAAGCCCTTGCTGGGTGGCAGGGAGGCCGGCGTCAGCGAGCTCTACACCGAACGGGCTCCCTGTCAGGCCGGGCCGAACTGCGAGCGCTGGCTGGCCCGGCACTTCGAGTCGCAGAATCCGGACCTGAAGGTCAATCACGGCGTCGAGTACGACAATTCGATTCCGCAGAAGGACCGCGACGAGGGCCACAAGGCGTATCTGCAGCAGATCAAGGAAGACCACGCCGCCGGACGGACGGACGGCACCATGGGCACCGCGGACTTCGACGAGCGGGGTCAGGAGAACAAGCAGACCGCGGACGAGCACCGCCAGAAGCGCGCACGCAGGACTCGGTAGAGTCGGGCCGGGAATTCGGACGGAGAGGAAGGAACCCGACATGCTGGTGTCGGTCGACTGGAAGGCCATCGTCGAGGAGGACCTACCGGCGGGCGCCATGATGCGGGTGCGGCCGGAAGCGGCGGCGGAGATCTGGTCGGATCCGGCGGACGCCGGCTTCGCCTCGAAGATCGGGTTTCCGACCGCGAGCCGGCTCTTCCGGCTGCTGGACGAACTCGCGGAGAAGGATCCGGCGCATCCCGAACAGGTCTTCGTCGAGGCCCTGGAACCGCTGCCGGTCGTCACCCCGCACGGGCGACTGCGGCAGTTGGGCGAACTGTTCGGGGGGTTCGTCTTCGTCAGCCTCGACGACGGGACGATCTGGGTCCACGATCCGGACGCCGACGAGGAGTACGAGCTGATCCACAAGGACCTCACCTCGCTCGCCTACCTGCTGTACAAGGTCGAGGGCGAGCGTCCGCGCCCGGAGGAGGATCCGAGCCCGTACGACTGGGCCGACGCCGAGGAGTACATCCGGGAGGACGTGACCCGCTGGGATCCGCTGCCGTTCGAGAGCGGTGCGCAGTTCTGGGCGATGTTCCTCGACACCTGGGCCACGATGTGAGCGCGGACAGGGACGACGAGCTGGTGGCGGCGCTGTTGGCGCACTTCGGGCCGCGTGGGCTGCGGGCGGTGCCGATCGCGCCGGCGGGGCCGTTGCGGGATCCGGGGCTGCCGTTGCAGGTGGGGCCGTACTTCCGGGCCACGGAGGAGTCGGAGCCGCTGTCGGTGGGCGAGTGCGCGGCCGCGGCGGGGTGGGACGCGGGGGCGGTGGCGGCGCAGCTGCGGATCGGGACGGACGGCGGGGCCGAGCTCTACTTCGCGCCGGACCGGTCGGTGAGGGCGGTGCTGCCGGGGGGCGAGCCGCTCGACCTGCCGGTCGCTCCCGGTGTCGGGGCGTTCGCGAAGGGGCTGCTGCTGCTGGACCGGCTACTGCCGGCGCTCGCCGGGTCGGAGCGGCCGGACGTCGCCCTGGCCGCGTACCGGGAGCTGCGGCAGGGGCTGCTGGCCGTCGACCCGGCGGCGTTCGACGACCGCGAGGGCTGGTGGCCGCGGGTGCTGGACGACCTGCGGCGGCCGATGAACGTCGACTCCTCGGCGGCCTTCGAGGTGGTCGACGAGCACGGCGGGAAGCGGATCGTCACCGAGGTGGGCGGCCCGGGGCTGCTGCACCCGGAGGAGCAGCTCTGGAACCGGCTCCGGGCCGAGGGCGTCGAGGCCGAGCAGGTGGTCCGGGTGTACTGCGAGCTGGAGCCGTGCATGATGCCCGGGCACTACTGTGCGCGCTGGATGGCGCGGGAGTTCCCGCAGGCGGAGTTCACCCACGGCTTCGACTACGGGGCGACGGCCGACTCCAGGGAGAACGGCATCAAGGCGTTGATGCTCAGCCTGGCCGAACGACGGGGCTGAGCCGGGAACGGGGAGAAGCGGGCGATGGTGCGCGACGGGCGACGGATACCGCCGCTGGGGGCGGGGCGCAGGCCGGCCGGGCTGGCGTTGCTGGGGTGGCTGGACGACCTGCGGGCGCCGCGGCTGTGCCGGGTGGCGGGACCGCCGGGGTCCGGCAAGTCGCACCTGCTGGCGTGGCTGGTGCGCGGTGCCACCGTGGGGGAGGTGTCGGGCGGGCGGCGGGTCCACGCCGTGCTGCCGGCCGCCGGGGCCACCGTCCGGACGGCGGTCTGGTCGCTGGGGCGCCAGCTCGACCTGGTCGCGCACGCCCCGGGCCCGCTGGTCGAGGCGCTCGCGGGGGACGGGCGGCCGGTCCTGGTCTGCGTCCCCGGGCTGGACCTGGCGGAGGACCCGGCGGCCCTGGTGACCGGGCTGCTCGACCCGCTGCTGCGGCTGCCGGGGGTGCGGCTGGTGGTGGAGGCGGCGACCGGCGGTGCGGCGGCCGGGGCGTTCACCGCCGTGTCCGCGCCCGCCGTGCTGGACCTCGGCGATCCGCAGTGGACGGACCCGGCGCGGTTCGCCGAGTGGGCGACGGCCGAGGGCGGGGACCCGGCCGCCTACCCGCTGCCCGGCCCGGCCCTGGGGGCACCGGCACGACCGGCTGCGCCGGTCCCGCCGCCGCCCGGGGCCGACCTGCGGTCCCTCGGCGAGGAGGCGCTGTCCGCGCTCTGGACGGCCGCCGCCGCCGACCCCGGCCCGCTGGCCGCCGACCCGCTGCTCTACGCACTCGCCGATCCGGTCCCGGTGACGGCGGCCGTCGAGCGGCGCGACGACGTGCTCGCCCGGGCCTGGCGGGCCGCCGGTCCGGGGGTGGTCGACGAGCCCGACCCGGCGGTCCGGGCCGCCGTGCTGCGCACCCGGCTGCTGGGCGCGGACACCGTCTCCGCGGCCGCCGCGGCCGTCCTGGCGCAGCTGCCCGCGCCGTGGGCCGGGCGCTGGGCGCGCTGGGAGGGCGCCGACCGGGACTGGCCGGGGCCGGCCGTCGCGCTCACCACCGGCGCGGGGCCGTACCAGTCGCAGGTGCTGGTGGCCGATCCGACCGGTTCGGTGCGGACCTTCGACGCCGCCACCGGCCGCCGTCTCGGCGCCGTGGTGGTGCCCGCCCCGCGCCCGCTGCGCGGGCTCGCGGTGGCGGCCGGCGGCTCGGTGGTGCTGCTGGACGCCTGGGGCCGCCCGGAGCCGGTGTTCCCGGACGAGCCCCGGCCGGGCCTGGACGGGTACGGGCTGATGGCGGCGCTGGAAGCGGTCCGGGCGGCGGCCGGGGACCTCAGCGCGGTGGCGGCGATCGGCGCACTGGCCGACGCGGCGCCCGCCTTCGGTGACGCGGACGGCGCGGTGCACTGGGCCGAGGACGGCAAGGTGGTGAGCGAGCGGCTGCACCACGGGCCGGTGACCGCGCTGGCCGGCACCGCGCTGGGCGGCGGTCCGCTGTCCGATCCGGAGATCCCGCTGCTGGTGAGCGGTGGCTTCGACGGCGCCGTCCGGCTCTGGGGGCCGCGCTCGGCGCCGATGCCCGAACCGTCGGACCGGCGCGGCTGCCCGGTGACGGCGGTGGCCGCCGGGGCGACGGCGGCCGGGCCGGTGGTGGCGGCGGCCTGGTCGGACGGGCTGGTGCGGGTGCGGGACCTGGCCGGCGGCGGGGCGCTGGACCTGCGGACGGGGTCGGAGGTGTGGTCGCTGGCGCTGGCCGGCACCCTGCTGGTGCTGGGCATGCCGGACGGCCTCGCGGCGGTGGACACCCGGCACTGATCCCCGGCCGGGGCGGGTTGCGGACGGCCGTAATCCAATTTTCTTTAGTCAAAGTAATGACGTAGGCTAAAGAACATGCCCGAGATGTCCGAGCAGGACCTCGCAGCGATCAGTCAGCTGCGGTCGTCCGCCATGCGCCTCTCCCGTCGACTGCGCCACCAGCGGGTCGAGGAGTCGCTCAGTCCCACCGAGATCGGGGTGCTGGGCACCCTCGCACGTTGCGGGAGGGCCACGCCGGGTGAGCTCGCCCGGAAGGAGCACGTACAGCCGCCCTCGATGACCAGGATCGTCGCGATGCTGGAGGAGAAGGGCCTGGTGCGGCGCGAGCCGCACCCGGAGGACCGCCGGCAGGTGGTCGTCAGCAGTACCGAACAGGCCGAGGCGATCCTGGCGGAGTCCCGCCGGCGCCGCAACGCCTGGCTCGCCGAGCTCGCCGAGGGGCTCGACGAGGAGGAGTGGGCGAAGCTCCGCGAAGCGGCGCCCGTGCTCTACAAGCTCGCACACCTCTAGGCACAGCGAATCCGGTAGCCGCCGGAGGACGAAGGAGAACCGCATCACCGCAGGACCGATGACCGACACCAGGAGCGGGGGGGGCCGGGCCCCCGGCGGCGCGCCCCCGGGGGGGACCACCGGGACACCGCCG
>NZ_JBHVER010000135.1:0-23022 GCF_042802195.1 Kitasatospora sp. NPDC057500
GCGTCACATGATGTGGCCGCCGTAGAAGGGGGAGTAGTAGAGCGCGTAGCGGTCGCGGAAGTCGGGGCCCAGGTCGGACTCGGCGGCGCCCATGGTGGGGCTGTTCTTGATGTCGTCCTTGGTGCGGTCCACGTAGACCTTCTGCTCGCCGATCTCGATCCGGATGACCGTGCCGGCCGGCAGCAGCACCAGTCGGCCGAAGATCCACGGGCCGGTGTCGACGACCAGGTACTGCGAGCCCACCTCCTCGGAGAGCTTGTCGACCTTGCCCACGGGGCCGTCGACGGCCTCCACGTGGAACCCGATGAGGTCGGTGCCGGCGGTGTGGCCGGAAGTGTCGCGGAACCGCCAGAGGTTGACGTCCTCGTTCATGTGTCCTTCTCCCTTCCGTCGTTGGGCCGGTGATGCGCCCCGGCGCGGCGGGTGCGCGGGGGTCGGGTGCCCCGGTCGGCGCGATCCATGCCACCGCGGCGGCAGGCGGTGGACGGCAGGTGGCAGATGCCAGGTGTGCGCGGTCCGAGCCGGGAAAGACGGGGCCGCGGGTCGGGCGTGCGCCCGGGCGCCCACGAGGAGAGACCCGAGAGGAGAGCGGGACATGGGGTGGAGTCTGGTACGGCTGGCGCTGGCCGGCCTGGCGGCGGTCCTCCTGGCGTACGGCGCGGACCGGGCCGCGCTGGCCGCGGCCCGGCGGCTGGCGGCGGGCGGCCGCAGCACCGGCGTGCCGCGCGTGCTCGCCCGGTGCCGCCGCCCGCTGCTGGCGCTGACGGCCTGCCTGCTGGTGCTCGGCGCGCTGCCGTGGATCGACGCGCCGCTCGCCACCCGGGACGGCCTGCGGCACCTGGTGCTGATCGCCGCGATCGCCTGCGGCGGCTGGCTCTGCGCCCGGGTGGTGGCGCTGCTGGTGGACGGCACGGTCCGGCTCGCCGTGCACCGCCGGGACCCCGACTGGGCGGGCCGCGCCCGGACCCAGGCCGACCTGCTGGGCCGGATCTGCCAGGCGGTGATCGGCCTGGTGACCCTGGGCGCCGTCCTGATGACCTTCCCCGCGGTGCGGGGCATCGGCACCAGCCTGCTCGCCTCGGCCGGCCTGGTCGGCGTGGTGGCGGGCGTGGCGGCGCAGAGCACCCTCGCCAACGTCTTCGCCGGCGTCCAGATGGCGTTCGGCGACCTCGCCCGGATCGGGGACGTCGTCGTGGTCGCGGGGGAGTGGGGCACGGTCGAGGAGATCACCCTCACCGCCGTGGTGATCGCGACCTGGGACCAGCGGCGGATCGTGATGCCGATGTCCTACTTCGTCGGCCGCCCGTTCGAGAACTGGTCCCGCCGCTCCAGCCGGATCACCGGCACGGCCCTGCTCCACCTCGACCACCACGCCCCGGTCGGCAAGCTCCGCGAGGAGTTCGACGCCTTCCTGGCCGGCAACCCGCTGTGGGACGGCGAGGGCAGCGCCCTCCAGGTGGTCGACACCACGCCCACCACCATCGTGGTGCGCGCCCTGGCCACCGCCGCGAACGCCGACCACGCCTACGAACTCCGCTGCCAGCTGCGCGAGCACCTCATCGGCTACCTCCGCGACCACCACGCCTACGCCCTCCCCCGGGTCTCGGTGACCGACGCCCCCGGCCCCCGCCCGGACCCCACCCGCCCGGACCCCGCGGCCCGGTAGGCCGCTCACCCCGCCTTGTCGGGGCCGTCCCCGTCGTCGGGATCCTGGAAGGAGACGTCGACGTGCTGCTCGGGGCGGCGTTCCTCCTGGCGGGCGACGGAGGCGAGGACCTGTTCGTCGGCGTCGGTCAGCGGAGGCTGGAGGAGGCTGCGGGGCCACAGGCGGCGGGCGAGGACGACGTCCGTCTCCGCCGCGTAGACGGTGACCTGCGCGGTCAGGTAGAGCCAGGACAGCAGGCCGATCACCGTCGCGAAGAAGCCGTAGACCTGGCCGGCGTGCCGAAGCTGGTGCGCGACCAGCAGCGAGCCGAACGTCTGGAGCGCGGTGAACAGCGGTCCGGCCAGCAGGCAGCCCGGCCACAGCGACCGGGTCGGCACCTCGGAGGGGGTGAGGACCCGGAAGCACGCCAGGCACAGCGCGGTGTTCAGGAGCGCCGAGACGACGAGTGCCCCGATCCGCGCGGGCAGCCCGCCCAGCGTGGTGCCGACCAGGGCGGCGCCGGCCGTGGTCAGCAGCAGGCCGGTGCCCAGGACGGCGAACAGCAGCAGGCCGCGGGCCAGCCGGGGGAAGTAGCCGGGCCGTCGCACGCCGGGCACGTTCCAGATCTCGGCCATCGCGTGCTGGAGCACCTGGGCGATGCCGAGGGCGCCGTAGAGCAGGCCCAGCACGCCGATGACCAGCGCCAGGCCGCTGCCCTGGAGCGCGTGGGTGCTCTGGCGCAGCTGGTCGCCGATGATCGGGAAGTCGGCGAGCGCGGAGTCCACGACGGCCTGCTGGGCGCCCGGATGGCCGTGCAGCACGAAGCCGAGCACGGTGCTGAGCAGGAGCAGCAGCGGGACGAGCGCGACGAAGCCGTAGTAGGTGAGCAGCGCGCAGAGCAGGCCGCCGCGGTCGTCCCCGTACTTCTTGAGGACACCGACCACGACGGCGGACGGACGGTGGCGTTGCTGGCGGCCGTCCAGCGCGCGAAGGGCGCGTTCGATCGGATTCACGCCCGCGCGTCTGCCCCCGCTGCGCGGCGGGACACCTGGGTCCTCCCCGCTGGATCCGGTGGACCGGCGTGCGGCGTCCTGCTGCCCGTTCGGGCGGTGCGCGCCGCGCCGGGATCCGGGGGCTGCCGGTGGGGCGGGGAGTCGCCCGGGTGTGACGGGGTGGGCCCGTTCGCCGGTTGTCGCGGGCGCGGGCAGCCGTGGGCGGACCTCGGGGCAGGCGTGCCCGGCCGGACGGCCGTTACCCGCCGGTCACCGGTGACGGACCGTCAAGTCGGAGGCGAGGCTTGCGGCGAGGGCCCGGCGCCGGTGGACGTCGGGAGCCGTCGTCCGCTGCCCCCGGGCGACCGGGCCCTCGCACGCCATCTCGCGCCCGCCGGACGGGCGGACGGGTCAGCGGGAGGACGAAGTGGTCTCGGCGGCCGCGTCACGAGCGATTTCCGGGTCGACGCCCACAACGGCGCCTTCGTGCAGCTGGAAGTGATCGGCACGGACTCCCGGCACTGGTTCGACAACCGGGCGGTGAACGGCAGCTGGAGCGGCTGCTTCCGGTGACCGGAGGCCACGCCGTCCGCCCCACGGCGGCCTCCTGCAACTGAAGGCCCGGGGGGCGGACGGCGCCGGCCTCGCCGGCGTCGGCGAAGCAGAGGGTGTCGCGGCCGCTGTTGTTGTGGATCTCAAGGGGAACGCTGTCGGGTGGATCCGAGGGGAGGCTTCCGTGGAAGTGCGGGGAGGGCGGGTGCGGCTCACGGGGCGGCGATCGGTGACCCCCGGTGGTATCCATGGGCGGCCGTCCGATGTCCGCACGGCGCGACGGGCCGTACCGCATTGCGGGCGCCCGCCTCGGGTGGGAGCGTGCGGCGGCCGAGCGTGCTCGTCCGTTTGTGTCCCGCGCGGCGTGCGGAAGCGGAACGTCCGCACGGAAGCGCGTCCGCCGGAAAGCGGACGGCCCGGTCCCGTTCCTGGGGCGCGGCGCCGGGCCTCGTCGGCTCCGGGCGTGGGAGCGGTGCTGCTCCGCGGCCGGAACGGTGGCCCGCCGGGTGGGCGCCGGGCGGCCGGATCGGCTCTCACCGGCGGGGACGACCGGTACTGCGGGTTCGCCGGGATTCGCCGGCCGCAGGCCCCCTTCTGGCCGATGTCCGACGGGGAGGGGGAGCCCGGGGCCGCAACCGAACGCGCCCGCAAGCCCCGCCCCCGGCCCGGGGCGCGGCCCCGCGGGCGGTGTGTCTCGGCCGCTGGACGTAGGTCCCGCGCCCCAGGTGCGCACCGGGCCCGCCTGGCTAGGGTCGGTCGTCATGAAGATCACGGAGACCGTTCGCCGCACGACCGCGGAGCGCAAGCGCGACACCCTGGAACGGCTCGACAACGAGCGGGATGTGTGGGTGTCGACGGCCCACCCCGAGCACGGGCCGCATCAGGTGCCGCTCTGGTTCCTCTGGGACGGGCGCGCCGTGTGGCTGTGCACCACCGCGGCGTCCGCGACGGCGCGCAACCTCCGCGCGCAGCCGCGCGTGCACCTGGGCCTGCCGGACACCTTCGACGTGGTGCTCCTCCAGGGCGAGGCGGAGTGCTTCCCCGACCAGGAGGTCGACGCGGGCGCGGCGCAGGCGTACACCGGCAAGTTCGGGTGGGACCCGCGCGGAGAGGAGGGCTCCTTCGTCTACATCCGCGTGGTCCCGACGACTGTGCGCGCCTGGCGCGGCGAGCCGGAGCTGCGGGGGAGGGTCGTCATGCGCGACGGCGCGTGGCTGGACTGATCGGCCCGCCCCGTGCGCCGGTTCCCGGACGTTAGCGCCCGGGAAAGCGGGGAAGCCGAGCGCCCGGCACGGACTTGGCGAGCGCGAGGAGGCGGACACGGTGGACCGGCGGCGGGAACGGACGGCGGCGGCAGGGGACGGCCGAGCCCCTCGCGTGGCGCTGCGCGGCGCCGGCCTGCGGCTGCGCAACCACGCCTGGGAAGCGCTGTGCGGGGCGCGCCCCCGGAGCGTGCCGGCGCTCGGCCTGCTCTCCTCGGGCCTGCTGGCGGCTGGGCTGCGCGGCTGCGCGCCGGGGGTGTTCTGGACGTCCGTCGGCGGCTGCGCCGTGCTCATGGGCACGGCCTTCGGCCTGCTGCTCCGCTGCCGCCCGGCGGATTGACCCGGCGCGGCCCGGGCACGCGCGAAACGACCGGGGGATTCCGCTACGAGGCGAGGAGAAGACGGTGGAGGACATCCCGCAGGGCGGTGCGGGCGGCGTGCCGCCGCACCACGACACGGACGACGGCGAGGGCGGCCGGGAACGGCGGGCCCCGCAAGCCCCGGCCGAGGCCGGGGGCGACGCCACCACCGTCGAGCCCGGCCGGGCCCGGCGCCTGGCACCGGGCGAGGCTGGCGGCTCCGGTGACCCTGACGAGTCCGACCTGGACGAGCCGGACGGCGACCCGGACGGCGGCGACCCGGACGACCGCCCGTGACCGACCCCGACCGACCCCGACCGATCCCGACGGGCCCTGACCGGTCCCGCCCGAGCCGCCGCCGCACCCCCCATGCCGGGCTGCCCGACCGTGCGTCGGCAGACGGGCCGTCGGCGGACGCGTCGCGGGCTACCGGTCCGGGCGGACGGTGGATGCGATCAGGTGCTCGGTGAGGCCCTGTCGGCCGCCCTCGTCGTACCAGCGGCGCTGGCGGTCGGCGCCGTTGCCGGTGCGCTCGAACTCCGTCCACAGCTCCGCGATCCGCCCGGTGTCCCCGGTGGCCCGCAGCCCGGGGGCGAGGTGGGCCCGGAACTCTGCCAGCACGTCCGCGGCGGGGCGGGCCGTCCCGCTGACGGGTGAGACCAGCCGGCCGCGCGGGCCGGTGCGCGCGGCGTGCCAGGTCGCGGCGCGCAGCAGTTCCTCGGGCACGGCCGGGCGCGGCGCGCCGTTCCGTTCGTCCAGCACGGAGCGCACGACCAGGGCGCGCACCAGGCCGGCGAACAGCTCGGTGTCGGCGACCGTCAGCTGCACGTCCGCCGCCCGCACCTCCACCGTCGGGTAGCGGCTGGAGAGCCGGGCGTGCCAGTAGACCTGCCCCTCGTCGGCGATCGCCCCGGCCGCCCCGAGGGCCGCCACCCGCCGCCGGTAGTCGGCGGCGTCGGCGAACGCGGGCGGCGGGCCGCTGACCGCCCACTGGTCGAAGTGGACCGTCCGCCAGCTGGCGAAATGGGTGTCCCGGCCGCGCCAGTACGGCGAATTGGCGGACAGCGCGATCAGCACCGGCAGCCACGGCCGCAGCCGCACCAGCGCGCCGAGCCGCTCCTCCTCGTCCTCGACGCCCACGTGCACGTGCATGCCGTTGAGCATCAGGTCGTCGACCAGCGCCGGTGCCTCCCGGCGGGCCCGGCGGTAGCGGCTGCCGTCGGTGACCGGCACCGGTTCGTCCAGCCCGAACGGCGCCGCGCCGACCGGGACGACCCGGCACCCGTGCTGCGCGGCGGCCGCGTTCAGCCCGGCGCGCACCCGCGACAGGTGCCGGGCCACCGCCGGGAGGTCCTCGCAGACGGGGGTGGCCGTCTCCACCTGGACCTGGAGCAGCTCGGGCTGGGCCTCCTCGGGGCGCAGCGCCGGCGCGAGGTCGGCGGCCGCCAGCACCTCGGCCGCCCGGGGCAGGGGGGTGCCGTCCCGCGGATCGATCAGCAGGTACTCTTCCTCGACTCCGAGTGTCAGCATGAACCGCCGCTACCCGGAACCGCGCGTTCCACGCCCCCGGTCGAGCCTAGGCCTTCTCGCCCTCGCCCTCGGTGTCGATGTGGGGGAGGATCCGGTCGAGGAAGCGCGGGGTCCACCAGGCGGAGGCCCCGAGCAGGGTCATCACGGCGGGCACCAGCAGCAGGCGGACGATGGTGGCGTCCACCAGCACGCTGACGGCCAGGCCGAGGCCCATCATCTTGATGACGATGTTGTCGCTGACGATGAACGCGGCGAACACGCTGACCATGATCAGCGCGGCGCAGGTGATCACCCGGGCGGTGATCTCCAGGGCGTGCGCGACCGCGTCGTGCGGGTGGCCGGTGCGCACCCAGGCCTCGTGGACGCGGGAGAGCAGGAAGATCTCGTAGTCCATGCTCAGCCCGAAGACGATGGCGAACATCATCATCGGCACGTAGCTCTCGATCGGCACCTTCCCCGCCACACCGAGCGCCGGCCCGCCCCAGCCCCACTGGAAGACCGCCACCAGGACCCCGTACGAGGCCGCGATCGACAGCAGGTTGAGCACGGCGGCCTTGACGGCGACCAGCAGGCCGCGGAAGACGGCGAGGATGATCAGGAAGGCGAGCCCGACCACCACCGCGATGATCAGCGCCAGCCGGCTGGACACGATGTCCAGGAAGTCCACCTGGGCCGCGGTGTTGCCGGTGACGTACGTCTCGGCGCCGGTGCCGGCCACGGCGTCCGGCAGCACGCTGTCCGACAGCCGGTTCACCAGGTCGGTGGTGGCCTGGTCCTGGGGCGCGGTGGTCGGCACCACGGTGTTGAACAGCACCACGCCGTCCGGGCTGGTCTGCAGCGGGCTGACGCTCGCCGCGCCGGGCAGGCCGGTGAGGGCCTGCTGCACCGAGGTCTGGACGGCGGGGCGGTCGCCGGCGGCCACGGCGCTCTGGTCGACGACCAGGGTGAGCGGCCCGTTGGAACCGGGCCCGAACGCCTCGGACATCAGGTCGTAGGCACGCCGGTCGGTGAAGTCGGTGGAGTCGGCGCCGTCGCCGATGTGGCCGAGCTGGATGGAGAACAGGGGGATCGCCAGCACCACGAGCGCGACCACCCCGGCGATCAGGTACCGCCAGGGGTGCGCCTCGACCCGCCGGGCGTAGCGGTGCCAGGCGCCGGTGGTCTCCCCGCCCGGGGCGCCTCCGGTCTCGGCGATCGGGTGGCGGACGGAGATGCGGTCCATGTGGCGGCCGAGGAAGCCCATCATCGCGGGCAGCAGGGTGAGTGCGCCGAGCACCGCCGAGACGACGGTGACCGCGGCGGCGGCGCCGAGTTTGGCGATGAAGGAGATGCCGGACACCGAGAGCCCGGACAGCGCGATGATCACGGTGCAGCCGGAGACCAGCACGGCGCGCCCGCTGGTGGCCACCGCCTGCCCGGCGGAGGCGACCGGGTCGACGCCGTCCATCAGGTTCTGCCGGTGCCGGGTGAGCAGGAACAGCGCGTAGTCGATGCCGACGCCGATGCCGATCATGGTCGCCAGGGTGGGGGCGACCGTCGCGAACGTGGACAGCGCCGCGATCAGGCCCAGCACGCCGAGGCCGACCACCGCCGCGAACAGCGCGGTCAGCAGCGGCAGCCCGGCCGCGAGCAGGCTGCCGAACCCGACCAGCAGCACCACGATCGCCACCGCGAAGCCGATCGCCTCGCTGGAGCGGTCGTCCGGCGCCGGCCGGGCCAGCTCGCCCAGCGGTCCGCCGTACTCCACCTGCACCCCGGCCTCCCGCAGCGGGGCGACGGCGGCGTCCACGCCGTCCAGGTACTCGTCGCCGAGCAGGGTGGGGGTGGTGTCGAAGCGGACGGTGATGTAGCCGGTCAGCCCGTCGGTGGACAGCGGTCCGCCGGGCGGTGCGGGCTGCCCGGGCGGCGGCAGCGGGCTCTGCGCGCCGAGCACGTGCGGCAGCTGCTGCAACGAGGAGACGGCCTGGGCGATCTGGGGCTGGAAGCCGGTCAGCGGCTGGGCGTCGTGCAGCACCACCTGGGAGCTGGTGCCCGCGGCGGCCGGCTCGTGCGCCTGGAGGACGTCCTTGCCGAGCTGGGCCTGGGTGCCGGGCAGCGAGAAGTCGTCCGAGTAGCTGCCGCCGACGGTCTTGTTGGCGGCCTGGACGGCGGCCAGCGCCACGATCCACAGCACGATGACCAGCAGCGAGTGACGCGCGCACCACTCGCCGAGGCGCCGCAGGCCCGCGCGCTTGGCGGCGGGCGCGGCGGCCGAGGTGTCGCGGCGGCTGGACGGCGGCATGGACGGCTCCCGGGGTGTCTCCTGCGCGGCAGTGGTGCCGATCCGGCGCAGCGTTCCCCGGCGGGTCGCGCCGCGCACCGGTACCGGCGGGTAGTCGCCCCGCCGGCGGTGCGCGGCGGCCCGCCGGGCAACGGCCCGCCGCCCGCCGCGTGCCGTCAGCGCACGGGCGCCGCCGTCTCCCGCAGCTCGCCCTCGGCCAGGTGCAGCCAGCGGGTGATGCCGATCTCGCTCAGGAAGCGCTCGTCGTGGCTGACCACCACGAAGGCGCCCCGGTAGGCGTTCAGGGCGTTCTCCAACTGCCCCGCGCTGACCAGGTCGAGGTTGTTGGTCGGCTCGTCCAGCAGCAGCAGGTGCGGGGCCGGCTCCGCGCACAGCACGCAGGCCAGCGTGGCGCGCAGCCGCTCGCCGCCCGACAGCACCCCGACCGGCAGGTGGGCGCGGGCGCCGCGGAACAGGAAGCGGGCGAGCTGGTTCATCCGCTCGGCCTCCGGCCGCTCCGGCGCGAACGCGGCGAAGTTCTCGGCGACGGTGCGCTCCGGGTCGAGCAGGTCCAGGCGCTGGGAGAGGTAGGCGATGCGCCCGTCGGCCCGCCGCAGCTCGCCGCCCCCGGGGGCGAGGTCGCCGGTGAGCAGGCGCAGCAGGGTGCTCTTGCCCGCGCCGTTGGCGCCGGTCAGCGCGATCCGCTCGGGGCCGCGGACGGTCAGGTCGACGCCGGGGCCGGCGAAGACCTCCCGCTCGCCGAGCCGCACCCGCAGCCCCTCGCCGAGGAACAGGGTGCGCCCGGCGGGCACCTGGGTGTCCGGCAGGTCCACCGTGATCCGCTGCTCCTCGCGCACCGCGCGCCCCGCCTCGTCCAGGCGCGCCCTCGCCTCGCCGACCCGGCCGGCGTGCACCTGGCCGGCCCGGCCGGCGGCCTCCTGCGCGCCGCGCTTCATGTTTCCGGCGAAGATCTTCGGCAGGCCCGCGCTCTTGAGGTTGCGGGCGGCGTTGCTCTGCCGGCGGTCGGCCCGCTCGCGGGCCAGCTGCATCTCCCGCTTCTCCCGCTTGAGTTCCTGCTCGGCGTTGCGGACGTTCTTCTCCGCGACCTCCTGCTCGGCCCGCACGGCCTCCTCGTAGTCGGTGAAGTTGCCGCCGAACAGGCGCAGTTCGCCCCGGTCGAGTTCGGCGATGCGCTCCATCCGGTCGAGCAGCGCGCGGTCGTGGCTGACCAGCAGCAGACAGCCGTGGAAGTCCTCCAGGGTGTCGTACAGCCGGCGGCGGGCCTCCAGGTCGAGGTTGTTGGTGGGCTCGTCGAGCAGCAGCACGTCGGGGCGCCGCAGCAACTGGGCGGCGAGGCCCAGCGAGACGATCTGGCCGCCGCTGAGGGTGCGCAGCGTGCGGTCGAGGGTGAGCGCGCCGAGGCCCAGGCGGTCGAGCTGGGCGCGGGTGCGCTCCTCGATGTCCCAGTCGTCGCCGATGGTGGTGAAGTGCCGTTCGTCGACGTCCCCGGACTCCACCGCGTCGATGGCCCGGACCACCTCGGCGACGCCCAGCACCTCGGCGACGGTCAGCTCGGCGGTCAGCGGGAGGTTCTGCGGCAGGTACCCGAGGGCGCCGTCCACGGTGACCGACCCGGCGGTGGGCCGCAGGTCGCCGGCGATCAGCCGCAGCAGCGTGCTCTTGCCGCTGCCGTTGGGGGCGACCAGGCCGGTGCGGCCGGAGCCGACGGCGAAGGAGAGGTCCTGGAAGACGGGGGTGTCGTCGGGCCAGGAGAAGGACAGGTTGGAGCAGACGACGGAAGCGCCGGACATGAAGGTGACCTCACGGGATGACGGCTTCAGGGGGCAGGGAAGGACACACCTGTCCCCTGGGCGGACAAGGGGAAGAAGGGGACGACAGCCGGGCCGCGGCAGCGGTGCGTCAGCGCACCGGCGAGCGGCCTGTCGGTCCGGGGATCACCCGGAGATGTCGTCGTCCACCACCATGTCCGGTCTCCTCGACTAGGGATCAACGTTCTCGTCACCCTAGCAGCACGGGCCCCACGCCGCAGGTGGATTTCACAGGGGCCCGCGCGGCCGGGGTGCGCGGTCAGAGCCGGTCGGCGTCCAGGACGGCCCGCACGAACGCCCCGGGCGCCTCCTGCGGCACGTTGTGGCCGACCTCCGGCAGGGTCCGGTGTTCGTTCCCTCCGTGCTGCGGCCGCGCCGGCCGGTACGAGCCACTGTCGGGGGTGAAGCCGCTGCTCGCATCAGTCAACTGACGCTGGGACGACTGTTCGGGTGGTGCCCCGCAGTGGTGTCGTCCGCACCGGGAAGGCCCTCTCGACGCGGTGGACACGCGGCGGCATGCTCATCCCCGTGCGCGGTCCCGCCGCGCGCCGCACCCCTGCACCGTCCGACCGAAGGAGCCCCCGTGGACCGTCTCGTGCTGGACCCGACCGGCCGTGACCGCGACGCCGAGACCGCCGAACTGCACGCCCGCGGACCGGCGACGCCCGTCGACATCCTGGGGGTGAAGGCCTGGGCGGTGGCCGACCCGGACCTGCTGGAGGACCTGCTCAAGGACCCCCGGGTGTCCAAGGACGGACACCAGCACTGGCCCGACCTCCCCGAGGCCGCCGCCACCTGGCCGCTGGCCCTGTGGGTGACGGTGCGCAGCATGTTCACCGCCCACGGGGCCGACCACCGGCGGCTGCGCCGACTGGTCGGCACCGCCTTCACCGCCCGCCGGATCAACGCGCTCACCGGCCGCGTCGAGGAGCTGACGGACGCCCTGCTGGACGGCCTCGCCGCGACCCCGCCCGGGACGCCGGTCGACCTGCGCGAGCGGCTCGCCTACCCGCTGCCGATCCAGGTCATCGCCCAACTCCTCGGCCTGCCCGATGCATTGATCGACCGCTTCCGGGCCCATGTCGACGGTGCCTTCGACACCACGCTCACCCCCGAGGAGTCGGAGGCCAACGCGGTGTCCTTCTACGGGATGATCAACGAGCTGATCGCCGCCAAGCGGCGCGAGCCCGGCGACGACCTGACCTCCGCGCTGATCGCCGCCTGCGAGAACGAGGCGGGCGCCGCCGAGGGCGGCGACGCCGGACTGAGCGAGCAGGAGCTGATCGACACCCTGCTGCTGGTCGTCTCGGCCGGCTACGAGACCACCGTCAATCTGATCGACAACGGCATAGCCAATCTGCTCACCCACCCCGAGCAGCTCGCCCTGGTGCGCGAGGGCGAGGTCGGCTGGGACGACGTGGTCGAGGAGACGCTGCGCCGCGACGCGCCCGTCGCCCACCTGCCGCTGCGCTACGCGGTGGAGGACATCGAGCTGCCGGGCGGGGTGACCGTCCGCCGGGGCGAGGCGATCCTCGCCGCCTACGCCGCCGCCGGGCGCCACCCCTCCCGGCACGCGGACGGCGCCGTCTTCGACCTGACCCGGGCCGACAAGGACCACCTCGCCTTCGGCCACGGCGTGCACTTCTGCCTCGGCGCCCCGCTCGGCCGCCTGGAGGGCCGCACCGCCCTGAGCAGGCTCTTCGACCGCTTCCCCGACCTCGTCCTCGCCCCGGACGCCGACCTGCGGCCCGTCGAGTCGCTGATCTCCAACGGCCACCGCACCCTGCCCGTGCTGCTCCACGGCGCGGCCTGAAGCCGGCGCCCGGGGCCGGGGGCCGGGGCCGGACGTCAGAGCCTGGCGTCCGGCCCCGATGCCGGACGGTCCTCGGCCGGGCCGCCGAGCGCCCGTCGGGCCTCCTCGGCCGACGCGGAGCCGCCGCCGAGCCGGGCCACCTCGGCCAGCGCCGCGCGGTGGGCCACCTCGTCCGCCCGGGCCGGGTCCGTCGCGGTGTCCGGGACCACCCCGGTGCCCTCCCAGTTGCCGCCCGAGACCGGGTTGACCGAGCGGGCGACCGGGATGGTGGCCTCCAGGTGGGGGTGCAGGGTGAAGCCCCGGCGGGGGTTGGCGCCGCCGCCGGACACCTCGCCGACCACCACGGCGCGGCCGCGCTGCTGGAGGTTGTACGCGAGTTCCTCGCCGCCCGAGAAGGTGGCCCCGCTGATCAGCACGTAGACCGGCTTGGCGCCGCCGAAGCGCGGGCCGGGCAGTAGCGCGGGGCTCCAGAACTGCTGCTCGGAGCCGTCCTGGCGGTCGTAGAGGGTGTTGAGGTGGGTCGGCTCGTCGAAGAGGTGGCCGCAGATGTGGGCGCTCGTGTACGGGTGGCCGCCGACGCACTCGCGCAGGTCCAGGATCAGCGCCTCGGCCCGCGCGACCAGGGTGAGCGCGGCGTTCAGCGACTCGCCGGCCATGTCGAGCGGGAAGAGGATCGGGGCGAGCTTCAGCAGGGCGACGCCGCCCTCCAGGCGCTCGACCCGGGGGACGCCGCCGAGCGAGAGGTCGGCGCCCCGGGCCAGCTCGGCGAGGAGGGCGCCGTCCTCCTTCGCGGCCGGGATCGGGTCCGGGTGGAACTTCAGCCGCAGGTGGCCGTCGCCGTTGACCGCCTGGAGGTCCTCGGTGACCAGGCGCCCGAGCGTCTCGGCATCCTCGGCCCCCCGGTACCGGCCCCGGGACAGCGCCTCGTCGAGGCCCTCGGCGATCCGCTCGCCGATCTCGGGGAAGACGTAGAGCCGGGTCGTGAGCCGGCGCAACTCGGTGACGATCCCGGTGATCTCGGCCTGCCGAAGCCGCGTCATGAGCTGCCTCCCGCTGATGGTGATCGATCGATGGTGATCGATCCGGTCAGGCCGAGTAGAGCACGCGGCTTGCGAAAGCGTCAAGAAAGTTGGACGCTTTATCCATGGACGACCAGGGGCAGGACCGGGACCAGGAGCAGGGGCTCACCATCGAGAGCCCGCAGCAGTACAAGGCGCTCTCCCACCCGCTGCGCCAACGGCTGCTGCTGGCGCTCGGCGGGCGCTCCGCGACGGTCGGCGAGCTGGCGGCGGCGGTGGACGGCCGCAAGAGCACGGTGGCGCACCACCTCAAGGTGCTCCAGGAGGCCGGTGCCGTCCGGATCGTGGAGACCCGGAAGGTGCGCGGCGGCAGCGAGCACGTCTACCGGCGCGCCGCCCGGCGGATCACCGTGGCCGGAGGGGGCGCCGGGCCGGCCACCGCGCTGCTGGGGGCGGTGGCCGAGGAGTGCGCCGAGGCGCCGCAGGAGCCGCTGATGGTGCTGCGGCACCTGCGGCTGACCGCCGACCAGGCGGCACGGCTCGGCGCCGCGCTCCAGGACCTGGTGAACGAGGCTGCCGAGGCCACGGAGGGCGAGCCGGTGCACGGCGTGCTGGTCGCGCTCTACGAGCACGCCGCCGGGCGTGATTGACGCCGCGCCGCCGTCCCGTCCCCGGTGACTCCGCCGACCGTTTTCCGGAACACCGTTCCCAGGGATGTCCGGCGCCACAAAAGCCGACCGCCGACCGCCCGCTCCGGAATTTCCTCCGGAGCCCCCGCCGTTCGTTCCCGGGAATTCTCCTTGACGCCGGTAATCCCCGACGGGAGTATTTCCGGGGCCGCGCGCCCGATGCCGCGGTGCACGTGCACGACCACGGCAAGCTCGACGGAGGACCAGCATGGAGCAGTCGGGTACGTCCGCCATGCGTTCGACCACCGGTTCCGGCCGGCGGACCTTCCTGCGCGGCGCCGTCGGCGCGACCGCGGTGGGCCTGGCGGGGGCGGCCGGCATCGTCCGGGCCGAGGCCGCCCCGGCGCCCGCGCCGGCGAGGATTTCCGCCACGCAGAACAACTGGCGGTTCTGTCAGAAGTGTTTCGTGATGTATTTCTGGGGCTATCCGACCGACGGCGTCTGTCCGGCGGGCGGTTCGCACAGTGCGCAGGGCTTCAACTTCGTGCTGCCCTACGACGTTCCGGAGACCCCCACCGCGCAGCGTAACTGGCGGTTCTGCCAGAAGTGCTTCTCGATGTACTTCTGGGGCTACCCCACGGACGGCGTCTGTCCGGCGGGTGGCGCGCACAGTGCGCAGGGCTTCAACTTCGTCCTGCCGCACGACGTTCCGGAAACGCCCACCGCGCAGCGCAACTGGCGGTTCTGTCAGAAGTGCTTCTCGATGTATTTCTGGGGCTACCCGACGGACGGCGTCTGTCCGGCGGGTGGCGCGCACAGCGCCCAGGGCTACAACTTCGTCCTGCCGCACAGCTGACGCCCCGGCGGGCCGGGGCCGGCGGTCCCGGCCCGCGCGCGGGCGCCGGGGCCCGGGGCGTCAGCCGCCGGGGCGGGCCGTGGGCAGGACGGCGACGGACAGGGGGAGGCGGCCGACGGGGAGGCGGGTGGTGCGGCCGGTGGCGGTGTCGACCAGGGTGAGGCCGTCCCAGCCGCCCTCGCGGGTGAAGCCGCCCGAGACGTAGGCGGTGCGGGCGTCGGGGGAGAGGGTGACGCTCTCGTGCGGGCCGTCGAGGGGGACGACGCGTTCGGTGCCGTCGGGGGAGCGGATGGTGAGGGAGGGGCCGGCGTCGGCGGCGGGGTCGATCGGGCCGGTGCCGACGACGTAGAGGGTGCCGTCGGGGGCGGTGGTGGCACCGTGCTGGTGGGTGTTGGCGGTCATCGGTTCGACGGTGACGCGGCCGGTGGCGGGGTCGACGACGGCGAGCCGCTCGCCCTCGAAGGGCAGCAGCAGCGCGCCGTCGGAGGGGCGGACGGCGGTGTAGTGGGGCTTGAGCCAGGAGCCGAGGCCGCCCGCGGTGCCGTACGGGGCGACCTCGATGCGGCGGGTCTGCCAGGTGGCGGTGGAGACGGCGGTGACGTCGAAGGAGTCGTGGTCGGTGACGTAGACCCGGCCGCCGTCGGCGGAGACGTCCACGTCGAAGGGGCGGCGGCCGACCGGTACGACCTCGGTGACCTTCCGGGCGGTGGTGTCGACGACCTCCAGGGTGCCGTTGCCGCCGGGCACGTTGACGCCGACGTAGACCCGGCTGCCGTCCGGGGAGAGGGCGAGGCCCATGCCGCCGCCGCGGTACTCGCCGGTGGACACCGGGCCGGTGCGGGTGGTGTACGGGATCAGCGCGGTGCGGGTGCGGGTGGCGGTGTCCACGGCGGCCACGCCCTCGGCGGTGGCCACCCACGCGGTGCCGTCGGCGGCGACGGCGAGCCCGTACGGGGCGGTGCCGACCCGGACCGAGCCGAGGTCGGCTTCGGCCCCGGCGCGGGCCGGGTCGACGAAGGTGACGGTGTCCGCGCCGAAGTCGCTCACGAGGAGGGTGGGGGAGGAGGACGGGGACGGGGCGGGCTCGGGCTCGGCGGCCGGCGGCAGGGTGGCGGTCGGAGCTGCGGTCGCCGGGGAGGTCGCCGAGGCGGTGGCGGGTGCGGGCTCGGCGGCGGGCCCGGCGCAGCCGGCGAGCAGGGCGGCGGCGGCCAGCGCGGCGAGTGCGGCGGCCGGTGCCGGGGGGCGGATGGACAACGCGGGGCTCCTCACGGGGCGCGGGTCGGGCCCGACCCAGCCTGCCCCCTCGGGGCCCGCCCGGGATCGGCGGCCCGGCCCGTTCGGCGGCGCCGGTCGGCTGACAAGCGGGTCATCCGATCGGATGACCCGCTTGCGGCGTTCACCAGGAGAGCGGGTAGCGGACCGGGTGCCCGCCGATCCGGCCCGGCAGCAGGCCGATCGCCACCAGCAGGACGGTGGAGAGGGCCAGCAGCGGAAGGAACGGCCAGGCGTCCGGCGACTGGAGGACCACCACCACCGCGCTGGCGACGGCGGGGGAGTGCGAGACGTGGCAGAGCATCATCGCGCCCAGCGAGAGCCCGGCGGCGATCGCCGCGCCCCAGGCGGTGCTGCCGGTGACCGCGAGCGTCGCGTAGCCGATCAGGGCCGCCAGCAGGTGGCCGCCGATCAGATTGCGAGGCTGGGAGATCGGCAGCCCGGGCGCACCGTGGACCAGGGCCGCGCTGGCGGCGACCGGGGGTATCAGCAGCGGCTGGTGGACCAGCACGCCGATGCCGGCCAGCAGGAGCAGCGCCCCGATGGCGAAGGCGGACGCCCGCAGGGCGTGCAGCGGATGCGGACGGGGGGCCTTGGCGGGAGGCGGTGTGGACATGCGGGAGCGGCTCCGGGTGGGGAACGGGGGACCCGGGGATGATAAACAGACTGTTGCAAGAAAAGGTGGGATGTTTCGCCAGTTGGACAATCATCGGACACTCCGTGGACGGACCGGTGCCCGCGGCGGCAGCCCGACCACCCCAGCGACCATGCCCGTAGAGAGGGTTGACCCCCCATGGCCGGAACCGCCGCCACCGTCTTCCGCAACGTCCGCCCGTACGGCGCCGAGCGGCCCGTCGACCTGATCGCCGTCGACGGCGTGCTGGTCGAGCGCCTGCCGGACGGCGCCGAGCCGGACGTCGTGGAGGGCGGGGGCCGGATCGCGCTGCCCACCCTGGTGGACGCGCACATCCACCCGGACAAGACCGCCTGGGGCGAGCCCTGGTACAGCCGGCGCCCGGCCGGCGCGCTGCCCGAGTACGTCCAGGGAGACGTCGACCTCTACCACCACCAGCGCACCCCGCTCGCCGAGCGCGCCCACCGGCTGCTGGCCCACGCCGTGGCGTCCGGCACCCGCGCCGTCCGGGCGCACGTCGACGTCGCCCCCGCGTACGGGCTCGCCGGGGTGACCGGGCTGGCCGAGGCGCGCGAGCGGCTGGCTGGGGTGCTCGACGTCCAGCTGGTCGCCTTCCCCCAGCACGGCGTCCGCCGGACGCCCGGAGCGGGGGAGCTGCTGGCCGAGGCGGCGGCGAGCGGACTGATCGACGCGGTCGGCGGCATCGACCCGGCCGGCTTCGACGGCGGGCCCGACGGCGAGGGCCCCGCCCAGCTGGACCTCGTCTTCGACCTCGCCGAACGCCACGGCCTGCGGCTGGACGTCCACCTGCACGACCAGGGCGAGCGCGGCCTCGACCCGCTGCGCGACATCGCCGCGCGCACCGAGGCCGCGGGCCTGGCCGGGCGCGTGGTGGTCAGCCACGCCTTCTGCGTCCCGGAACTGGCCGGCGACCGGTTGGGCGCGCTCGCCGACCGGCTGGCCGAGGCCGGCGTCGGCCTCACCACCGTCGCCCCCTCGGCGCACCAGGTACTGCCGTTCCGTGAGCTCCAGGCGCGCGGCGTGCGGGTCGGCCTCGGCTCGGACGGCGTGCGCGACTCCTGGAGCCCCTTCGGCAACGCCGACATGCTGCACCGTGCCCACCTGCTCGGCTGGACCACCGACGCCCGCACCGACCAGGAGCTGGCCGACTGCTTCGCGCTCGCCGCGGACGGCGGCGCCGACCTGCTCGACCTGCCGCGCGCCACCCTGCGGCCCGGGTCCCCCGCGGACTTCATGCTGCTGGCCGGCGAGTGCCTGCCGCAGGTCGTGGTCGACCTCCCGGCGCGCGAGGTCGTCGTCCGCGCCGGGAGTGTGGTCGCCCGGGACGGCCGCCTCCTCGGCTGACGGTCCGGACGCGCCCCGGGCGGAGGCGAAGGCAGGGGCGAACGCGGTGGCGAAGACGGTGTCCGTGGCGCGTCCGGAGACGACCGGCGCGAACCGTCCGCCTTCACTCCACCCCGGTGCGCCTGCGTGCGCGTGGCGCGTTCACCCGGCGGTCGCAGCGGGTAGTCGTTCGCATACACTGGGCGACCCGAAAAGTGGGGGTGCTGGCCAGGGAGCGGCGATGCCGGAACACGAACAGCTGGGCCCGCGCGCCGAGCCCGGCGGCCCCGTTGGACCTCCCCGGCCCGCCGCGCCGTCCGGACCCGTCAGGGGAGCCAGGCCGCCGGCGCGGCCGGCGAAGGAGGCGGCCGCGGTGCCGCCCCAGGCCCGGCCGCCCCTCGGTGACCCGGCCGACACGGGGACCGTCGCGAACGAGCCGGTCGGCACCGGCCCGGGCGCGACCGCCTGGCCCGACCGGATGCTCCCGCTGCTCCGCACGCCCACCGCCGCCCGCCCGCTGCTCCCCGAGCCGCTCGGCGCCCACCGACCGGGACCGGCGGAGCTGGCGGCGGTGCTGGACCTCGCCCTCCTGGTGGGGGAGTTGCTGCTGGCCAGCGGCGAGGCGGCGGAGGACGTCGAGGCGGCGATGCTCGCGGTGGCACGCGCCTACGGCGTCCACCCGTGCGACCCGCAGGTCACCTTCACCCGGGTCGCCGTCTCCTGTCGGCCGGGCCCGTCCGAGCCGCCGCTGACGGCGGAGCGGTCGGTGCGCCGCCCGTCCGGCGACTACGCACGGCTGGCGGTGCTGTTCCGGCTGGTCACCGCGATCTCGGCGGGCGGGATCGACGTGGACGAGGCCCACCGCCGGCTCGCGGCCGGGCTCCTGGGCGGCCACCGTTACCCGGGGTGGCTGGTCGCGCTGTCCTGCGGGCTGCTCGCCGGGGCGGCGACGGTGCTGGTCGGCGGCCGCACCGACGCCCGGGCCGCGCTGGTGTTCACCAGCGCCTTCGTCGCCGCCATGGTGGGCGACCGGCTCGCCGTGCTGGTCGCGCGGCACGACCTCCCGGAGTTCTACCAGTTCGTGCTGGCCGCGACACCGGCCGCGCTGATCGGCATCCTGCTCTCCTTCAACGGCCTCCACCTGCGCGGCTCGGCGGTGATCACCGGCGGCCTGTACGCGCTCCTGCCCGGGTGGCGGCTGGTCGCCGCGGCGCAGGAGGGGCTCGCGGGCTTCTACCTCACGGCCGCCGCCCGGATGGTCGAGGCGCTGTACCTGATGACCGGCGTGGTGATCGGGGTGACGGCCGTGCTCTACGTCGGCATCAATCACGGCGCGGACCTCGCGGCCAGGGACTTCCCGGTCGGCGCGTCCAATCCGCCGCTCCAGCTCGTGGCGGCCGTCCTGGTCAGCCTGGCCTTCGCGGTGATGCTGAACACCGAACCGGGCGCGCTGCCCGCGGTGATGCTGAACAGCACGGCCGGCTGGACGACGTACGGCGTGCTGGTCGGCGCGGGCCGGCAGCCGATCGCCGCCGCCGCGCTGGCGGCCGGGCTGGTCGGGCTCTCCGGCCAGGTGCTGGCCCGCCACCGGGGAAGCTCCGCGCTTCCGCACGTGACGGCGGCGCTCGGGCCGCTGCTGCCCGGCTCGGTGCTCTACTTCGCGCTGCTCGCCTTCGTCCGAGGCGACGCCGAGGCCGGTCTGCGGGGCATGGCCCAGGCCTGCGCCATGGCCATGGCGCTCGCCATCGGCGTCAACCTCGGCCGGGAGGCCGCCCGGCTCTGCCTGCCGGCCCCTGCCCCGGTCCCCGCGCCGGCCCCTGCTCCGGTCCTGGCCCCTGCTCCCGTCCTGGCACCGCCTCCGGTCCTGGCCCCGGCCCCGGCGGTCCGCCGGCGCGCCCGGCGGGGCCGCCACCGCCGCTGAGCGGTTGAAAAATTCTTCATGTTCATAGATGCTGTCGTGCCGGTGGACCGGCATCGGCCCGGCACCTTCGAGCGACTGGACAGTCTGAATCACATGAGCGACAACCTCCCCGCCTGCCCCGAGTGTTCCGGCGAGTACACCTACGAGATGGACGCCCGCATGGTCTGCCCGGAGTGCGGCCACGAGTGGGACCCCGCCGCCGGCGGCGGCGAGGCCGCGTCCGGCGAGCGGGTCGTCAAGGACTCGGTCGGCAATGTGCTGAGCGACGGCGACACCGTGACCGTCGTCAAGGCGCTCAAGGTCAAGGGCAGCGCCTCCGGCATCAAGGCCGGCACCAAGGTGCGCAACATCCGCCTGGTCGACGGCGTCGACGGGCATGACATCGACTGCCGGATCGAGGGCTTCGGCGCCATGCAGCTCAAGTCCAGCGTGGTCAAGAAGGCCTGAGCCGCCGAGGGGCGACCGGGCGGCTGTGCCGGTCGGCGGTCAGCAGCGGTCGGACGTCAGCAGCGGTCGGCCGGGAACCTGGCGGTGATCGGCCCGCCGCGCCGCGCCCGCTCCAGCCACACCGGACGGCTGCCCAGCTCGGCGACCGGCGGCGTGACGTAGAGCAGCCCCGGCTCCTCGCCGGGCTCGGCGGTGTCGTAGGCCCCGGCCACCACCAGCCGCAGCGCCGTGCACACCGCCCACTCGGGGTCGGCCGCCGTGCCCGCCGGGTCGAGCCGGGCGGCCAGCCCGAGCAGCGCCTCGCGCAGGGTGCCGGTGAGGCGGGCGACGGGCGAACCGTCCAGGGCGGGGTGCCCGCTGGCGTCCCGATGGGCGGGTGCGGGGGTGGTGTCCGGTGTGGTTGCGGTCACAGGAGTCATGGCGAGGACGCTAGGGCAGGCGTACGACAATGCCCGGTCCTGCCGTGGGCGGATCACCCGATCGAGGGGCGCGGTCGGCCGGCCGGGGCGGTCCCGCGGGCGAGCGGCCGCAGCCGCAACCGCTGAGGTCGCAGCACCGTGGTCAGCCGCACCGGGCGGTCGTCCGCCCGTCGGCCCGCCACCGGGGCCGGGTGCCAGCGGGCGAGGACGGTGGCCAGCGCGATCGCGGCCTCGGCCCGGGCGTAGTCGGCGCCGAGGCACTGCCGGGGCCCGTTGGCGAACCCGGCGAACCCCCAGCGCGGCAGGGCGGCGGCCCGTTCGGGCAGCCAGCGGTCGGGGTCGAAGACGGCCGGGTCGGCGAAGATCCGCGGGTTGTGGTGCGCCACGTACGGACTGATCAGCACCTGGCTGCCGCGCGGCAGGACGCGCCCGCCGAGCTCCGTCTCGCGGGTGCAGGCGCGCAGCAGCACCCAGCCGGGCGGGTGGAGCCGCAGGGCCTCGGTCAGCACCCGGGCGGTGCGGGGGAGCCGTGGCAGGTCCGCCCACTGCGCGGCGCGGCCGTCCGCCAGCACCGCGTCGATCTCCGCCTGTACGTCGGCCAGGACCTCGGGGTGGGCCATCAGCAGGCGCAGCGTCCAGGAGAGCTGGGAGGCGGTGGTCTCGGTGCCGGCCAGCAGCATGGCGACGACCTGGTCGTGCAGTTCGGAGTCGGTGAGCGTCGAGCCGTCCTCGTCGCGGGCGGCGACCAGTCCGGCCAGCAGGTCGGTGCGGCCGGTGCCGTGCGCCCGGTGCTCGCGCACCAGGCCGGCGACGGTCCGCCGCAGGGTGCGGACGGCCGTGCGGTAGCCGGGCCCGGTGGGCAGCATCCAGAGCTTGCGCAGCGCGCCGGCGAACGCGGTCTCGAAGGCGTGCTGGAGCCGCTCGGCCAGCGCGTCCGGCACCTCGGTGCCGAGCAGGGTGCGCGTCACCACCCGCAGCGTGAAGCGGTAGCAGGCGGGGAAGACGTCCACCACCTCTCCGTGCCGCCAGGAGTCGGCCAGCAGTGCTGCCTCCCGGCTCATCACGGCGGCGTACGCGGACAGCCGTTCGGGGCGGAACTCCGGTTGCAGCATGCGGCGTTGGCGCCGGTGGTCGGCGTGGGCGCAGGTCGCCAGCCCGTTGCCGAGGATCTCCCGGAACCGCCCGTAGATCGGCCCGCCCTTGTCGAAGGTGCGGTCGTCGGCGTAGACCTGCCGCAGCAGTTCGGGATGGCAGGGCACCGCCAGGCGGTACGTCCCCAGCCGGAGCTCCACCAGGTCGCCGTACTCGTGCAGCCGCGCCAGGAAGCGCGCCGGATCGCGCGCCAGTGCGGGCAGGTGCCCGAGCAGCGGCACCGCCCCCGGGAGCGTCCCGTGTCGATAGGTCGTGGTCGCGGCATCCCGCGCTGACGAGGACACAGCAGCAGGGTAGGCGCCCCGGCGGGCGGCGGACAACCGGCGCGCGCGCCCACATGTCCGCGCGCTCGGCCGGACGGGTGGTAACGCGCCGCCGGTCCGCCAATTCCCATTCCGTGTACGGATCAGTCGGTGGGTGTCGATCCGAATCGGCGTCACCTCTCCTGAACTGCATGGATCCAGGAATTCCCGAACAAGTTCCGGCGGTTTCGGATCTTGCGTAGCACTGCTCGGAATTATGGAATGCGCGCGGATATTCGCATGCAATCGGTGCTAGCGTCGCTCTCGCCCCGATTCCCCGTACGAGGGAGTAAAGCCCATGGCATCGAACAGGCTCACGAAGGCGCTGGTGGGTGTTCTCACGGCCGCCACCCTCGGCATCGGCACCCTCGCCGGCGCCACCGCGGCCTCCGCCGCGTCCGCCCCGCAGGCCCCCGCCCGGACCGTCGGCGTCCGGGCCGTCAACAACCTCGGCCTCACCACCGCCGAGGCCCAGAGCGTCCAGTGCTACGTCCGCGACGCCGGCTACAACCCGGGCGCGATCGACGGCCAGCTCGGCACCAGCAGCTGGAAGGCCTGGCAGAGCTTCCTCAACGAGCTGGGCTACAACGCCGGAACCGTCGACGGCGCGGTCGGCCCCAACACCATCCGCGCCCTCCAGCGCTTCCTCGTCGACCTCGGCTACGACACCGGCGGCATCGACGGCGTCGCCGGATCGAAGACCAGGGCCGCCTGGAAGGCGTTCGCCCAGCTCGGCTGGTGCTGACCGGTCTCCTCCCACGCCGCAGGACAGAGCGGCCCGGGCC
>NZ_JBHVER010000136.1:0-22950 GCF_042802195.1 Kitasatospora sp. NPDC057500
GCGCCGGGCGACGGCGGGGGCGGGGGCGGGGGCGGGGGCGGGCTGGGCAGGCCGGGCGGACGCGCCGGGCGTGCCGGGCGGCGCCGGTTCGACGCCCGCCCCGCCCTCCGCCACGGCGGGCGGTTCGGGGGACAGCACCGGGGACGGGTCCGCCGGCTCCGGCGCGGGCGCCTCGACGGGCGGCTCCTCCACCGCCGCGGGCGGCACCCCCCAGGACACCCAGCGCGATGCGTCGCCCGCCTCCGCCGGCCCGCGCTGCGCCCGGGGATCCGCCCGCCACCCGGCCGGTTCCGGCTCCGACACCGGCTCCGCCCCCGACCCCGGGTCGAACACCGGCCCGGGCGCCGACGCGGGCGCGGGCTCCGGCTCAAGCACCCGTTCGAACGCCCGCCCCTCCCCCGCCGGCTCCGCCCCGGACGCCCGCTCCCCGCCACGGCGGAACACCGGCCCGTTCTCCGGCACCACGAAGGTGAACGACGCCCCGCCCCCGGTCTGGTCCAGGTACACCGGCCCGCTGTCCCCGCCGGACGACGGCCGCCTCGCGGGCTCCCCCGCGGGCTCGGCCGTCACCGGCGGCGGCACGTACCGCCCCGCCCCGGCCGCGCCGGGGCGGCGGGTCGCGTACCGGGGCGGTTCGAGCACCTCGCCCTCGGCCGGGGCGGGCCGGCTGGTGCCGGGCACCCAGGCCGAGCCGCCCCAGTAGCGGACGAACCCGGGGATGGAGGGGTCGGGGTAGTAGCCCGGCGCGGGGCCGGCGGCCGTGTCCGTGCTGCCGCCGGCGAGGGGCCGGTCCGTCATGGGGGCTCGCTTTCCTGGCAGGCCGATGCGGCGTGCCCGGCGAGGGGGTGTGCGCGACGGTGGCACGGGCGCCCCGGACGCGCCGCCGTCGGCGCGCGAGGAGGTGCCGCCGAGGGGGCGGACAGTCGCCGGGCAGTCACAAAGGGTAGTACCTCGGCGGGTGGGCGGAGCGAAGTTGGCCATTCACCGGACAGGCGGAGGCCGCCCACGGTAGGGAAGACGGCGCGTACGCCCGACCACGCGCCGGCCGTCCCGCGTTCACCACTCCCCACACCACCACCGACGGATCTCCGCGAAAGATTCGAGAAATCCGAGAAATCCCGGAAACCCGTGTAAGAGCGCTCCCGGGCCGCGCTCTCCAAAGGCACAGGGCCCGGAACCGGGCACGAACCGCAGGCAGAGAGGAACGATCATGGAGCGCCCGACGAGCGTGGTCGAGCACGAGCTGGAGCTCAACCTGGTGCTGTCCCCCGAGCACAGCGTCCCCGTGCCGGCCCGGCTGTCGTACGGCAGCCACGACCCCTACGCCGTGCACATCACCTTCCACCTGGACACCGGCTCGCCGGTGACCTGGGTGTTCGCCCGGGAGCTGCTGGTGGAGGGCACCTTCCGGCCGTGCGGCCAGGGTGACGTGCGGATCTGGCCGACCCGCTCCGGCCGGCGCAGCGTGCTCTGTCTGGCGCTGAGCTCGCCGGCCGGGGACGCGCTGCTGGAGGCGCCGCTGCCGGCGGTGGCCGCGTGGCTGGAGCGGGCGCACCGGCTGGTGCCGCCGGGCAGCGAGATGGCCGCGCTGGACATGGACGGCTCGCTGGCCGAGCTGCTCGCGTGAAGCGTGAGCGCCGTGCGCACCATGAGCAGCATGCGCACCGTGAGCACCATGAGCGGCTCGTGCAGCTCGCGCGGCACCCGGGCCGACGCCCCGCTCCCGCCGACTCAGCGGGCTGCGGGGGCCTGCTGACGCTCGCGCGCGGAGTCCGGCCGTCCGCCGCCCCGCTGGCCGGGCAGCGCCGCCGGCGGCGCACCGGCCGCCAGGCGCCGGGCGCGGACGCGTAGCGCGGCGGCCAGCAGGAAGCAGATGCCGACGATCGGGTAGACCGAGGTCGGGATCTGGCGGAGCGGCGACAGCTCCAGCACCAGCGCGCCCTGCGGCTTGGCGAGCCACATCGCGAAGGACAGGAAGGCGACCAGCGTGGCGGCGAAGGCGGCCCGCCAGCGGACCTTCCGGACGGCGGCCGGACGGGCCCGTTCGACCGCCGCCTCGCAGCCGAGCAGGACGAGCACCGGCACGCACCAGACCCAGTGGTGGGTCCAGCTGATCGGGGAGATCAGCACGGCGGTGACGGCGGTGCAGCAGACGCCCCAGGCCTCGGAGCGCGGCATCCAGCGCGCACTGCGGGCGGCCCGGGCGGCGACGCCGAGGCCGGCCACCGCGACGACGGCGGCGGCCAGCGTGGCGAGGGTGCCGGGTTCGGCGGTGTGCAGCAGCCGGGCGACGGCGCCGCTGAGCGCCTGGTTGTCGACGATCTCGGTCTTGCCGACCCGCGAGGAGTCGTAGAGGTACTTGGTCCAGAAGCCCCAGGTGGCGTCGGGCAGGACGAGCGCGCCGATCAGGAAGGTGCCGAGGAAGGTCGCGCCGGCCACGAACGCGGCCCGGACCCGGCCGGTGAGCAGCAGGTAGACCGCGAACAGGCCGGGGGTGAGCTTGATGCCGGCGGCGATGCCGATCGCGACGCCCTTGCTGCGGCGTCCGTCGGGCCGGGTGAGGTCCCAGAGGATGAGGCAGGCCAGCGCGAGGTTGATCTGCCCGTAGCGCAGCGTGGTGTAGACGGGTTCGAGCCAGACGCCGGCGCCGGTGACCAGGATCACGCCGATCGCCCGCAGGTCCCGGCGCGGCCAGCCGACCAGTTTGAACGACAGGTGGGTGAGCAGCGCGAGCAACCCGAGGTTGCAGAGCGTGATCGCGACCCGTAGGAACGGGATGGGGAACCAGGTCGTCGGCACGAACAGCATCGCGGCGAACGGCGGGTAGGTGGCCGGCAGGTTCCACTGCGTGACGCGCAGGGCGTAGAGGTCCTCGCCGTTGGCGACGGCGGCGCCCTCGGCCCGGTAGACGATCATGTCCACCATCGAGGTGTGCGCGAAGTGCCGCACCACCGCGTAGGCGAGCAGGGAGAGGAAAGCGACCGCGGAGACGGCCAGCAGCGGCCGGCGCGGGGCCTCGCGCAGGGCGCGCAGGGGTGCGCCGAGGGCGGTGCGCAGCCGGTCCGACAGGGGGGCGGGCGCCCGGTCCGGTGCGGTGGGCACCGCGCCGCGCTCGTCTTGCACCGCTGTCACTCTTCGCTCCGTCCGCCGGTCGGCCAACCAGCGACGATACCCGATGGCCCGCGGCCGGCCCGGATCGCTCCGGTGACGGACAGTGACCTTCGGCGGAAATTGGTGCCGGCCGGCCGTGCCCCGTTGCGGTCGGGGCACGGACGGCCGGAGTCGGTGGGGCGGGGTCAGCCGGCGTAGGCGCCGAGGGCCCGGGTGAAGTCCAGCGGCTGCTGGACGATCGAGCTGCAGCTGGCGTCGGCGTAGGGCTTGGCGCCGCCCTCGCAGGCCTTGTCGCGAGTGCCGGACCACATCGACAGCCAGGCCAGGTGCTTGCTCCTGGCGAAGTCGGCGAGCTGCTTGGCGTCGGCGACGGTGAAGACCTCGCTGGCGACGTCGTTGACGCCGATCATCGGGGTGACCGCGACCTTGCGCCAGGCGGCCGCGTCGTCGAGCCCGAGCACGCTCTTCACCTGGGCCTGGGTGGCGGTGGCCGCGGCGATGGCGTACTTGCCCATCTGGCCCTGCGGGTTGGGGGCGACACCGTCGCCGAAGTCCATCGCCATGACGTTGACCGCGCTGATCGCCACGCCGTTGTTCTTGGCGTCGGCGAGCAGGTTGACGCCGTCCTGGGTCAGGCCGGAGGGGAGCACCGGGAGGGTGTAGGAGACCTCCAGGGCCTTGCCCTTGGCGGCGGCGTTCTTCTGGAGCTGGACGATGGCCTGGGCGCGGCGGGTGTTGGCGGCGGCGTTGGCGATCGCGCCGCCCTCGACGTCGAAGTCGACCTTGGTGAGGCCGTAGGCGTCGACGGTCTTCTGGTAGACGGCGGCGAGGTCGGCGGCCGAGGTGCAGGCGAGGGCCAGCTCGCTGCCGTTGGCGCCGCCGAAGGAGACCCGCACGTCGCCGCCGATCGCGCGCAGGGCGCCGATCTGGGCGGCCACCGGGTCGGCGGCGAGGTCGCTCACGCCGCCCCACTTCGGGGTGCAGCCGCCGCCGGAGACGACGAAGGCCAGGTTGAAGTCCTTGACGCCGGTGGCCTTGGCGGTGGCGAGCAGGTCGTAGGACGGGTAGAGCGAGGTGTCGACGAACGGGGAGAAGCCGGCGCCGGCCGGGGCCGGGGCGCCGGTCGCGGTGGCGGTGGGCGCGGGGGTGGTGGGGACGGCCGTGGTGGTGGCCGTCGGGGCGGTGGCCGTCGGGGCGGGGGTCGTGGGCCGGACGGTCGCCGTGGCGGTCGGGCTCGGCGCGCCGGTGGTCGGCTTGCCGGTGGCGGTGGCGCTCGCCGTCGCGGTGGCCGTGGCGGACGGCGCGGCGGTGGCCGTCGCGGTGGCGGAGGCGGACGGGGCGGCCGTCGCGGTGGTGGTCGGCCGGCCGGACGGGGTGGGCACGGTGCCGTCCCCCGGCTTGCAGGAGGCCTTGTTGATCAGGCAGTTGCCCGGCTCGGCCTGCGCGGCGCCGGCGCCCTGGGCGACGAAGCCGACCACGATGCTCTTGCCCGGCTCCAGCCGCTTGCTCCACGCCTCCGGTCGGACGGTGATGTGCTGGCCCTCGGCCGTGAAGGTGGCGTTCCAGAGCGAGTCGATCTTCGCGCCGGCCGGAAGGTCGAAGGTGAGCGTCCAGTCCTCGATGGCGCTGCTGTCCGGGTTGGTGACCAGGTACTGGCCGGTGAAGCCGGAGTCCCAGCTGGAGGTGCGGCTGTAGACGGCGCCGAGCGAGGCGGCGCTGGCCGAGGAGGCGAGGACGACGACGCCCCCCGCGACCAGGGCTGCGGCGACCGCCGAGGCACCGATCAGCATGCCCTTGCGGCTGCGCCGACGGCGGCCGCCGGGGCGGCGGTGGGGCTGCTGGGTCGTCATGGGGGGCTTACCTCCGGAGCTGGCAGGTGTGCGGCCGGCGGGTGACCGACGCCGATGACGCTAACGGCGCCGAATGGCCGGAAACCGCCCCCTGAGCCAGGGGTAGAACTCCCTTACGGTGCGCTTAAGAAAATGGGGAACGCGCTCCGCCCCCGTGTCCACGGGGGCCCGACGAAGCGCCGAAACCTTTCACCATCAGCCGCCTGCGGCCCCGTTCAGCGCGGGAACAGCGGCCCGCGGCCGCGGCGTCTGCCGGTCCGCGCCGGGTCGGTGCCGTCCTGCCTGGTCCGCAGCCGCAGCCGGATCTCGGCACCGCCGAGCACGGCCGACGCGCCGAGCGCCAGATCGCCGCCGGTGGCCTCGGCGAGCTTGCGGACGATGTCGAGGCCGAGGCCGGTGGAGCCCTCGCCGCCGTGGCCCTCGCCGCGCTTCAGCGCGGCCTGCGGGTCGCTGAAGCCCGGGCCCGCGTCCCCGACCAGCACGATCACCGAGCTCTCGGTGGGCAGCACGTCCACCGAGAAGGCGGTGCCGACCGTGGTGTGCCGGAAGACGTTGCCGAGCAGTGCGTCCACCGCCGCGGCCAGGTCGCCGCGCTGCACCGGGACCGGCGTCTCGCGGTCGGCGCCGGCCAACTGCCAGGGCCGGCCCTCGTCCTCGGCCAGCGCGGACCAGAAGCCGACCCGCTCGCGGATCACCTCGGCGGCGTCGCAGCCGACGGTGACGGCCGGCGCGTCCTCGGGCGCCCGGCGGGCCGAGCGGATGATCTGGTCGACCTCGCGTTCCAGCTGCGACACCGCGTGCCGGGTCGCGTCGGCCGCGTCGCCCTCGCCGAGCGAGGCGACGTTGAGCCGCAGCACGGTCAGCGGGGTGCGCAGCCGGTGCGACAGGTCGGCGGCCAACTCCCGTTCAGCAGCCAGTAGTTGGACGACCCGGTCGGCCATCGCGTTGAACGCGTGGGCGGCCTCGTGCAGCTCCACGGGGCTGCCGGCGGCCTGCTTGCCGTCCACCGGCACCCGCACCGCGAGGTTGCCGGCGCCGAGCGAGCGGGCGGCGGAGGCGAGCCGGCGGGCCGAGGCGACGATCCGGGCGCCCATCCGGTCGGCGACCAGCACCGAGATGGCGACCAGTCCGAGCGCGACCCCGGAGAGCACCTGCCAGGCGGTGGCGACGCCCCGGGTGAGGTCGCCGTCGGCCACGAACACCTCGACCACGGCGGTCCGCACGGTGTCCACGGCGACCGGCTGGAGCAGCGCGTAGCCGCCCGGCACCTGCACGGTGAACGAGCGCCCCTGGCCGCCCGCGGTGGCCACGTCGGCGTCCAGCGCCCGGACCTCGCCGATGGTCGCCCCGGCGGCCGGACCGGAGGCCATGGCCGCGGGCGTGCCCGCCGCCGCCACCGTCCCCGGCACACCCTGCGCGCCGGAAGCACCCTGGACGCCCGGGACACCGACACCCGGGACCCCCGGAGCGTCCGGAGCGCCCACGGTCGCCCCGGTCCCGCCCGGTGCTGCGGCCACCCTGCCCGCAGCACCGGCCGGACCCGAGACGGTGCCGGACCCGACGGCGGACTCCGCCGGCGGCAGGTGCACCGCCATCCGCCCCTGCGCGCCCGCGTCCGTGGAGGCCACCGCCCGGGCGATGGCGTCCTGCTCGGTGGTGATGGCCAGCGCCGGGCCGAGCGCCGCGGCCTGCCGCTCGGCGGCCGTGAAGGCCCGGTCCCGGGCGGTCTGCTGGACCATCAGACCGAGCGGGATGAGGAAGGCCAGCGCGACCATGGTGGTCCCGGCGACGGCGGCCTTGATCAGGGCCCAGCGCAGCGAGTGCCGCAACCGCCTCATGTCCGGCGCTCCACGGGGACGGGCCCGGAGCCGGCGGACTGCCCGGACGCCTCCAGCCGGACCCCGACCCCGCGCACGGTGTGCAGGTAGCGCGGACTGGACGCGGTCTCGCCGAGCTTGCGGCGCAGCCAGGACAGGTGCACGTCGATGGTCTGGTCGCCGCCGTAGGTCTGCCGCCACACCTCGGCCAGGATCTCCTTGCGCGGCACCACCACGCCCGGCCGGGCCGCGAGGAAGGCCAGCAGGTCGAATTCACGGCGGGTCAGGTCCAGTGCGCGCCCGTCCAGCGAGGCCTCCCGGCGCTGGAGGTCGATCGCCAGCCCGCCGACCCTGAGCACCTGGCTGACCGGGGCCGCCCCGCCGCCGAGCCGGCGCAGCACGGCGGCCATCCGGGCACTGAGGTGCTCCCCGGAGAACGGCTTCACCAGGTAGTCGTCGGCCCCGTCGTTGAGCAGCCGGACGATCTCCGCCTCGTCGTCCCGGGCGGTGGAGATGATGACCGGGACGTTGGTCAGGCCACGGATCATCTTGAGCGCCTCGCTGCCGTCCAGATCCGGCAGGCCGAGGTCCAGGATCACCAGGTCGCAGCCGACCTGGGCGACCTCGCGCAGCGCCTCAAGTGCCGTGCCCACGCTGCGAACCGCGTGGCCGGTGTCTGTCAGGTGGCGGATGAGGGCGGATCGCACGAAGGGGTCGTCCTCGACCACGAGCACTGTTGCCATGGGGCTGCACGGTACGCCATCGGCCCCGATTGGTCTGTACCTCGGGTTGGTTCGCGCCGGTCTGTGCGGAGCTGGCAGGACTTGTGCAAGTTCCCTGCGGAAGTACCGGGGTGCCCGCCGCCGCGCACGGGAGATACGGCAGGATGTGCGCACGATGCGGAACGGACTGGTACAGCTCGGCGCCTGGGCGGCGGCCACCGGGGCGGCGGTGGCGCTGTCCTGGTTCGGCGTGCACGCCGTACTGACCGGCGCCGCGTTCGAGCAGCCCACCGCGCTGCCGCTGCCCTCGCCGGCCTCGGCCGAGGGCGCGAGACCCACGCCGACGCCCTCGGCGACCCAGCCTCAGGCGGCCGACCGCACCGGGCCCACCGCGACACCGTCCACCGGCCGGGCGTCGGCGACCCCGCCCAGGGCGACCGTCCCCGCGCCGACGTCGGCCGCCGCGCCGACGCCCTCCCGCCCGGCACCGGCCGCCAGCACCACGTCCACCGTGCACAGTTACCCCGTTCCGGGCGGCCGGGTCGCGCTGGACCTCCAGCCGGACCACGCCTCGCTGGTCACCGCCACCCCGGACCCGGGCTGGCAGATGCAGGTCTGGAACGGCCCGCAGTGGATCCGGGTCGACTTCACCAAGGACGACCAGGCCAACTCGGTGATCGTGTCCTGGAACGGGTACCCGCCGAGGGTCGACACCGTCGTCCGCTGACCGGGGGTCACCACCGCTCGAAGGGCACGTAGCCCGGCAGGTAGGGCCCGCGGTACCGGGAGCGGTCGACCAGGGTGTGTCTGGTCCCGCCGGGCACCCCGATCGCGGCGAGCACCACGGTGCCGTACGCGTCCCGCGCCTCGTAGGGCTCGGCGAGCGAGGCCGCGCCCCGGTCCACGGCGTAGTCGTACGCGTAACAGACGTCCGGCACCGCGACCGCGAGGTCGATCACCCCGTCGCCGTGCTCGGCCAGGTGCCCGGCCAGCTCCCGGCCGCGCGGGCCGATCACCTGGACGAGGGAGGTCAGCACGAACCTGGTCCCGGGCGCCCGCAGCACGTAGGAGACCGTCTCCGGCTCGCCGGTCTCCGGCCCGGCGTACGCGGTGCAGCGCATCCCGAGCGCGACCGCGTACCGGTGGGCCGCCCGCTCGGCGTCGGCGACCGCGAAGACCACCGCGTCGGCGCGGCCCATCGGGAGCAGGCCGGGTTCCTCCGGCCCCGGACCCGGGCCCCGGCCGGGGGCCGGGACGAGCAGCACGCGTTCGGCGGCGGTGTCGGTCATGTCAGCCCTCCCGGTCGGGGTGCGGGACCACGGCCCCGGCACGCCGGGGTGGCGACGGGCGCACGGGGTTGTGGCTGGAGGGTGGCGCCGGACCGACTTCCGCGCAACTGTTCCGTTTCCTCCTGGTCAAGCTGTGCTCCGGGGCGGGAGAATCGGGCGCACCGTTGTACAGAATGCCCACCGGAGGACGGAACCCTCGATGCCCCCCGCCCACTCCCCCAGCCCCCCGGCCGCCCCCGGATCGTCCAACTCGCCTGTCGGACAAGGACATTCCGGAGCGCCCGGCGGCCCCGCCGGGAGCACCAACGACGCGATCGACGTGCTGGACGGCCGACTGATCCGGCTGCTCGCCGAGGAGCCGCGGATCGGTGTGCTGGAGTGCTCGCGCCGGCTCCAGGTGGCGCGCGGCACGGTGCAGGCCCGGCTGGACCGGCTCCAGGCGCGGGGGGTGATCGGCGGCTTCGGCCCGGAGGTGGACCCGGCGGCGCTGGGCTACCCGGTGACGGCGTTCGCGACCCTGGAGATCTCCCAGGGCCAGGGCATGGACGTGCGCGCGCACCTGGCGGCGGTGCCGGAGGTGCTGGAGCTGCACACCATCACCGGGCGCGGCGACATGATGGTGCGGATCGTGGCCCGGTCGAACGCCGATCTGCAACGGGTGATCGACCGGGTAGTCGGCTTCGACGGGATCGTCCGGTCCTCGACCGCGATCGCGCTGGAGAACCCGGTGCCGTACCGGATCCTGCCGCTGGTCGACCAGGCGGCCGCCGAGTAGGCCCGGGCCGGCCCGGGCGCTCAGCAGGCGGGGACGGTCCCGCCGGTGCGCAGCGCCTCCAGCGCGGAGACCGACTCCGCCAGGGTGCCGACCGGTACCAGCCGCAGCCCGGCCGGTGTGTTCACCCTGGCGTCCGCGCACTCGTCCTTGGGCAGCAGGAAGACGGTCGCGCCGTCGCGGGCCGCCGCCTGGGTCTTCAGCGGCACGCCGCCGACCGGGCCGATCACGCCCCGGTCGTCGATGGTCCCGGTGCCGGCGACGGTCAGCCCGCCGGTGAGGTCGCCGCCCTTGCCGTCGCCGGCGAGCTTGTCGACGATGCCGAGCGCGAGCATCTGGCCGGCGCTGGGGCCGCCGATGTCGCCGAGGTCGATCTTCACCTTGACCTGGGCGGGCGACAGCTGGAGGTAGGAGAGCGCGGCCGCGGTGGCGGCGTCCTGGGACTCCGTCATCTGCTGGGCGGTGACCTCCTCGGCCTTGGCCGGGTCGCCCTGCGGGTAGACGGTGTCGGTGGGCCGCACGGCCTCGTCCGGGTCGAACCAGGCCTGGAGCGAGCGCCAGAGGCCGGTCCGCTCCCCCGGGTTGGTCGCCGAGATGGTCACCATCCGCAGCTGCCCCTGGGTGCTGCGGACCGGCGCGCCGGTGATGGTGAGCACCTGCCGGTCCTGGTAGCTGCCCAGGGTGTCCGCGGTCACGCCGGGGAAGGTCAGCGTGTACGGCAGCGGGACGAAGGCGGCCACGCCGAACAGTGCGGCTACCAGGACGCCGCAGAGCGCGAGGGCGCGGGCCCGGGGGGAGGTGAGGGCCGGGGATGGCTTGGTCTCGGACACAGAGGCATCCAAACACACCGGGCCGCCCGGCGGGCACGCGCACGGCCCCCGGACGGCCCACCCGGCGCGCCGGACGGCCGGCGCCGGACGGTCAGCGCAGCGCGTCGGCGACCTCGGTGGCGGCCTCGACCACCCGGGGGCCGACCCGCTCCGGGACCAGCCCGTTGAGCATCACCACGCCGACGCTGCCCTCGATGCCGCTCAACCCGAGCAGCGCCGCGGCCGCGCCGGACGCCCCCGACTGCTCCTCCGCCCGGGTGATGACGAAGCCCTGCTCAGGCCGGCGCTGGCTCGGGAACCCCCGGGCCTCCAGGATCGCCCGGCCGGCCGCGCTCTCCCCCAGCGGGTGGCGCAGCCCGGTCCGGTAGGCGACGTGGAAGTCGGTCCAGCTGGGTTCGACCACGGCCACCGCGAGCGCCTCGTTGCCGTCGACCAGGGTGAGGTGGGCGGTGGCGCCGAGGTCCTCGGCGAGGCTGCGCAGCGCGGGCAGCGCCGCCTCGCGCAGCAGCGGGTGGACCCGGTGGGCGAGCCGGAGCACGCCCAGGCCGACCCGGGCGCGGCCGCCGATGTCCCGGCGGACCAGCCCGTGCTGCTCCAGGGTGGCCAGCAGCCGGTAGACGACGGTCCGGTTGACGGCCAGCCGGGCCGCCAGCTCGGTCACGGTGAGCCCGCGTTCCGAGTCGGCGAGCAGCTTGAGGACCCGGACACCGCGGTCCAGGGTCTGGGAGGTCTCTGCAGTCACGACACGCATTTCCTTTCCGCGGCGGGTCGCGGATCGGCCGGCCGGCCGGTCCAGGACTCGGATGTCGCGCGCAGGTGGGTGGCCGCGCTCGGGCCGCGGAGAGTCGTCCTTGACGTCCTGGGGCCCTGCGGCGCCGTCTCGCGGGGGTCGCCCGACGGGAGAGCGTGTGGGAAAGGTAGTGAAGGAATTGCGACGGCGGAAGGGTTTGTCCAAAATTCGGGCAAGATCAAGTCAATCCACCCCGCCGAATCAGGACAAACCGTCATGGAACAGTCCGACCAGGCGCTCACAGGTTCGACCACAGTCCGAGTTCCGGACGGATCGGGCAACGCCGGACGGGATCCCGTCGGAACAGGTCGTGTCCGGACACGTCGTGCCGGAACAGGTTGCGCCCGACGGTCCAGGCGGCCGTGAGACCGACAGCACGGCCGTTCCGCGCCGACCGGGCGACGGTGGCCGCCGGCGCCGGCCGGCCAGGCCGTGCCGCAGCCGCCTCACCGGTGGATCGTTACTTCGCCCACTCCCTGATCCTGGCGATCCGCGCCTTCAGCTGATTGGCCGTCGCCTGCGCGGTCAGCGGGCCGCCGCACTGCCGGCGCAGCTCGTTGTGGATGGTCCCGTGCGGCTGGCTGGTGCGGTGGTGCCAGGCGGCCACCAGCGCGTTCAGCTCCTTGCGCAGCTCGCGCAGCTCCTGGTGCGTCACCACCGGCCGCTGCTCGGCCGGCAGCTCCAGCAGGTCGGCCTCCTCGGCCGGCTTGGTCCGGCTCCGCTGGATCTGCCGGTGCTGGCGCTTCTGCAGCAGCATCTGCACCTGGTCCGGCTCCAGCAGGCCCGGGATGCCGAGGTAGTCCTCCTCCTCCTCGCTGCCCGGGTGCGCCTGCATCCCGAACTCCATGGCGTTGTAGAGCACCCGGTCGAAGACCGCCTCGGAGCCCAGCGCCTCGTAGGAGAACTCCTCGCCGCCCGCGCCGTCCGGGCCGTCGTTGGCCCGCTCGGCCTCGGCGAGCAGCCGGTCCTCCTCGTCGAAGAGGCCGTCGCCCTCCTTCTTCGGCCGGTCCAGCACGTGGTCGCGCTGGAGCTCCATCTCGTTGGCGAAGCCCAGCAGCATCGGGATGGTCGGCAGGAAGACGGACGCGGTCTCGCCGCGCTTGCGGGCGCGCACGAAGCGCCCGACGGCCTGGGCGAAGAACAGCGGGGTGGAGATCGAGGTGGCGTACACGCCGACGCAGAGCCGGGGCACGTCGACGCCCTCGGACACCATGCGGACCGCGACCATCCAGCGCGAGGTCCCGGCCGCATAGTCGGAGATCCGCTTGGAGGCCTCGGTCTCGTCGGAGAGGACCAGGGTGACCTTCTCGCCGGTGATCTCGCGCAGCATCTTGGCGTAGGCGCGGGCCACCGTCTGGTCGGTGGCGATCACCAGGCCGCCGGCGTCCGGGATCGCCTTGCGGACCTCGCTGAGCCGGCGGTCGGCGGCCTGGAGCACGGACGGGATCCACTCGCCCTGCGGGGAGAGCGCGGTGCGCCAGGCCTGGGCGATGAGGTCCTTGGTCATCGGCTCGCCGAGCCGGGCCTCCAGCTCGTCGCCGGACTTGGTGCGCCAGCGCATGTTGCCGCTGTAGGAGAGGAAGATCACCGGGCGGACGACGTGGTCGGCGAGCGCGTGCCCGTAGCCGTAGGTGTAGTCGGCGACCGACTTGCGGATGCCGTCGCCGCCCGCCTCGTACTGGACGAACGGGATCGGGTTGGTGTCCGAGCGGAACGGCGTACCGGTCAGCGCGAGCCGGCGGGTGGCCGGCTCGAAGGCCTCGAAGCAGGCCTCGCCCCAGGACTTCGAGTCACCGGCGTGGTGGATCTCGTCCATGATGACCAGCGTCTTGCGGGCCTCGGTCCGGTTGCGGTGCAGCATCGGGTTCACGCCGACGCCCGCGTAGGTGACCACGACGCCGTGGTAGTCGCGGGAGAGCGGCCCGGAGGAGTACGCCGGGTCCAGCCTGATGCCTATCCGGGCGGCGGCCTCGGCCCACTGCTTCTTCAGGTGCTCGGTCGGCGCGACCACGGTGACCTGCTGCACCAGGTGGTTGTGGAGCAGGTAGGAGGCCAGGGTCAGCGCGAAGGTGGTCTTACCGGCGCCCGGGGTCGCGACGGCGAGGAAGTCGCGCGGCTGGTTCTCGATGTACTTGTCCAGCGCCCCCTGCTGCCAGGCCCGGAGCTTTCCCGCGGTGCCCCAGGGGGCGCGGCCGGGGAAGGCCGGGGACAGGTGGTGCGAGGAGGTCGGCGCGCCATGGCCGACGGCCCGGACGGGCGCGTGCGGCTCCTGGGCGTCGGAGAAGAGCGGCATCGAGGCGGCGGCAGTACTCACGGTCTCCGAGGGGGGATCATCGCAGGTCAGAGGCGTTCTGGCAGCCTCGCCCCACGGTCGGACGGCGTTCGGACAACCCGCCCAGCGTACCGGGCCCGGGGCCGTTCGGGCGGCCGCGGCGGGGCCGGGCGGGGCGTGCGTCCGGCCCGCGGGCGGCCGGGGCGGCCGGAAATCGATGTGACGTGGATCACGTCGGAAAGTTGCGAAAACGCGGTAAGCGGAACCCCCTCCACCGCCTCTCTTCCGGGTGAGGCCGCCCCAACCCCCACAGCCGCCACCGGCCTCGCACCCCAGAGAAGGGAACCGCCGTGCACGCCACCGCCGAAGAGACCGTCCAGGCCCGCCTGATCCTCTCCGCCCACCGTTCCGTCCGGCTGCGGGTCACCCTGGCCTACCTCCCGGAGGACCCGCTGGCCGTCCGGATGGCCTTCCCCGCCGAGTTCTCGCTGGACGACCCGGGCGACGGGTGTCCGGAGTCGGACGACATCGTCTGGGTCTTCGCCCGCCGGCTGCTCTCCGCCGGCCTGGAGGTGCCCTCCGGCATCGGCGACGTCCACGTCCGCCCCGCGCTCGGCCGCCGCACCATGGTCGAGCTGCGCGCGCCCGAGGGCACCGCCCTGGTCCAGTTCGACACCGCCGACCTGCGGCGCTTCCTGTGGCGCAGCCGCCTGCTCGTCCCCGAGGGCGAGGAGCACCTGCACCTGGACGCCGACCGCGCCCTCGCCCAGTTGCTCGGCTGAGCGGCCCGGCGCGCAGGTCGGCGGCCGCCCGGGACCGGGGCCCGGACGGCCGTTGACCGCCTCCTACGCCGAGAGCTTCCGCATCAGCCGCACGCCCTGTGCCGGCGTGAGGTGCGGCAGGTACGCCTTGCCGATCGCCCTGGTGATGCTGGGCAGCGCGGCCGGGTCCGGGTAGGCCATGTACATCGGCCGGTACTCCGGCTGGAACTTCGCCTTGAACGCGAGCAGGGAGCGGAAGCCGTACACCGGCTCCAGCGCCCGGCCCAGCCAGTCGAGGGTCTTCTGCAGCCCGGCCGGCGGCTCCTGTTCCGAGCGGGCCAGCGGGGCGCCGGAGAGCGAGAGGAAGCGCGCGCCCTCCTGCTTGAAGCCGAGCGCCGCGGAGGCGATCAGGAACTCGGTGACGCCGCGGAAGCCGTCCGAGCGCCGGCGCATGAAGTCCAGCGTCCAGCCGACCGGCTCGCCGTTCTCGTAGACCGGCATCCAGCTGGTCAGCCCGTGCACGACGCGCTCCCCGTCGACGGCGATCAGCAGCCGCACCGCCGGGTCGTCCAGCTCCTCCAGGCCGCCGAGGGTGAAGCCCATCTCGGGCAGCCCCTTCTCCGAGACCCACTCCTCGGAGATGGCGCGGATCTGCTCCTTCAGCGCGAGCGGCACCTCGGGGTAGGACCACCACTCGGCGGTGATGCCCTGCTTTCCGGCCTTGTTGAGCGCGGTGCGGATGTCCTGCCACTTGCGCCCGGTGAAGGCGAGGCCCGGCAGCGCGACCACGGTGTCCTCGGCGACCTGGAGCGAGCGCCAGCCGAGCTGTCCGGCGGCGGCCCGGGTCTCCGGGGTGACGCTGTAGAAGCACGGCGTCCAGCCGCGCGCGTCGCAGTACCGGGCGAACCCGGCGACCGCGCGGGCACGCGCCTCCGGGTCGCCGAACGGGTCGCCGGTGGTCAGCGCCACGGTGTTCAGCACCCGGTACGCGACGGCCGCCCGGCCGTCCTCGTCGAACCAGTAGTGGTTGCCGTCCCAGGTCGTGAGGAAGGAGAGCGTCCCGCCGCCGTGCTCGGTGAGCAGGGTGCGGGCCCGCTCGGCGTCCTCGGCGTCGGCGTGCACCACCGGCCGGCGGAAGACCAGCAGCAGCGCGCCCAGCGCGACCGCCCAGAAGGCCGGCCCGCAGTAGGTCTCCAGGACGCGGGCGAACGGCCCGACCGCGATCGGGTAGTCGGGCAGCAGGTCGTTGTAGGCGGGCGGCAGGAACTGGGCCGGCAGCCCGGCGACCAGCCCGCCGAAGGTCGCGCCCGGCTCGAACTGCGCGGCGGCCAGCACGCCCAGCCCGGTGTACGCGGCGCTCGCGACGGCCAGCGCGCCGCCGAGCCGGGCGGCCAGCCGGACCAGCACCGCGCGCGGCAGCATCAGCGGGAAGCGCTTGCGGGTGGCCAGCAGCAGGCCGAGGGTGAGCAGCGGCAGCAGCAGCGCCTCGACGAAGTACTGGACGACGCCGCCCGAGCCGGTGCCGGTCCCGGTGAACAGCCGGACCAGCATCGCGGTCCAGAGCAGTTCGGTGGCGACGGTGATCCACCAGGCGAGCCGCAGGCCTCGGCGCAGCCCCTCGGCCAGCACCAGCAGCAGCGCCGGGAAGAGCGTGGCCATCAGCCGGGCGGGGGTGTCGAAGATCCGCTCGACGGCGTGCGCGCGGGCGCAGTCGTGGGCCGAGAGCGCGCAGAAGTCGGCGACCTCCTCCGGGCTGAGCCGGTGCGAGAGGTAGATCTCCGAGAAGGTGTTGAGCGGGCCGGCCGCGTTGTCGTACAACGAGGCGATCAGCGGGCCGAGCGCGGCGGCGACCAGGCAGAGCGCCACCAGCACCCGGGTCTCGGTGTGCGAGGAGCGGTGCGAGCGCAGGTGCGGACGGCCGCGGGTGAGCAGCGCGCCGGCGGCCAGGCCGATCAGGGCGCCGGCGAAGCGCTGGACGCTCTGCAGGTGCCCCACGTACAGCGTCATCACCAGCGGCACCAGCACCACCAGCAGGTGCAGCCGGTGGCGCCACAGCACGGTGAGCCGGTAGCCGATCACGCCGGCCAGCGCGTACAGGCCGACGCCGGGTCCGACCGCGGTCTGGCCGACGACGGAGGCGGTCCACTGCTCGCCGGACGCGGCGCCCGCCGCGACCACGCCGGTGCCGGCCAGGGTGCCGGCCAGTTGTCCGCCGACCACCACCCCGAGGGTCCGCAGCGGGCCGAGCCGGCGCTCGGCGGCCGGGGCGACCAGGAGCAGCAGCAGGCTGGTGAAGAGGTAGGCGCCGGTGCCGGAGCACCAGAACAGCGAGGTGAACGGCGTCCACCAGCGGCCCTCGCCGAGGGTCGGGACGCCGACGCCGACCTGGTCCAGCAGGGCGTCGGCGGGGCCGCGGTCGAGGCTGCCGGTGGCGGCGCCGACGGTCCACAGGCCGAGCAGCAGCACCAGGGTGAGCGGGGCCTCGCCGAGCCGGGCGGCCGCCAGGCCGGCGGCGGCGCGGGCGAGGCGCTGCGGGGAGCGCGGCCCGGGCAGGCCGGGTCCGGAACCGCGACCGGCGCCGGACGCGGATCCGCCGCGGGGCTGCTCGGGGACCCGCGGGCACGGCTGTTCGCCGTCCTGCCGCGTGCGGTCGCCCGTCAGGGCCCGGGCGGGCGCGGCGCCGAGCCGGATCACCGGGTCATCCCGGTCTGCCGGCCGAGCCAGGGCAGGTTGCGGTCGAGCGCCTCGCGGAAGACCGCCCAGCTGTGGCCGCCGGGGATCGGTTGGAACTCCACCTTCATCCCTGCCTTCTGCGCGGCCGCGAACATCGTCTCCTGCTGCGGCCGGAAGTCGCCGTCACCGGCGCCGACCGCGAAGACGCCGGCGGTCTCCGGGTACTGGCGGGTGGCCATCAGGTTCGCCGGGTCGACGGCCTCGAAGGCCTTCTCGTCGCCGCCGAAGGCCTTCTCGACGGTCTCGCCGTGGCTGCCCAGGGTGGGCTCGTCCTGGCCGGAGATGTCGATGAACGAGCCGTAGACCTGCGGCGCGTTGACGGCCAGCTGGAGCGCGCAGGTGCCGCCGAGCGAGGCGCCGCCGATGGCCAGGGCGGTGCGGCCGGTGGCGGTCTGGAGGTGGCTGCGGATCCAGTCCGGGACGTCCTCGGCGAGGTAGGTCTGGGCCCGGGCGACCTTGGAGTCCATGCAGAGGCTGTTGCCCCACATGGTGGCGAGCTGGTCGACCATCACCACGATCGGGGCGAGGCCCTGGTGGTCGGCGGCGTAGGCGTCCAGCCGCTCCTGCATGCCGCCGGAGTTGACCCAGTCGGAGGGGTTGCCGGGCTGGCCGGCCATCAGCACCAGGACCGGGAGCAGCGGCCGGGGGCTGGCCTGGTAGGCGGGGGGCAGGTAGACGTAGGCGTCGCGGGCGTCGAAGCCGGACTTGGTCCCGGGGATCGGGGCGGTCGAGACGGTGCCCTGCGCCGGCAGGCCGGCCGGGGCCCGCCAGACCTCCTCCAGCACCTGGCCGGCCGGCGCGGTCACCACCTCGGGCGCCTTGCCGGTGGTCAGCGCCTGGGTCCTCGGCGCCAGCATGACGCGGGCCGTCGGGTACTGGTCGAAGCCGCGGTTGACCTGCGAGGCCGCCATCAGCACCACCAGGACGGCGCCGCCGGCCGCCAGGAACCGCTGCCGGCCGGGCAGCAGCGGGGCCCGGAAGCCGGCCAGGGACAGGGCGAGGACGGCGAGCGCGACCCAGCCGAGCACGTAGTCGGGGGTGCCCTCGGGGAAGGGGTGCCACCACCCGTCCACGACGGCCTTGATCGCGCCGGTGGCGGCGACGGCGAGCAGCGCGGCCCCGATCGGGCGCAGGCCGAGCCAGCGCCGGTCGCGGGAGAGGACGAGCAGCGCGAGCGCGGCCCAGCCGGCGGCGAGCACGGCGTACGGGACCGGGCCGCGGGTGAGCGGCCAGTCGAGCGGGTTCCAGCGGACGGCGAGCGCGGTGGTGGTGACGGCGAGGGAGGTCATACGGGTTTCCCCGGGCGGGTGGTGTCGGCGAGGAAGCCGTAGGCGACGACGTTGCCGTCGTAGCCGCGCTCCTCGCTGTAGCCGCCGCCGCAGGTGATCACCCGCAGTTGGGCGTCGGCGGCCTGGCGGTACACCCGGTCGTCCGGGAAGTCCTTTCGGTCGTGCACTTCGATGGCGTAGAGCTGGTAGACGGCGGTGCGGCCGTCCTCGCGGAGGATCTCGACCCGGTCCCCGCGGTGCAGGGCGCCCAGGTGGTAGAAGACGGCGGGCCCGCTGCTGTTGTCGACGTGTCCGGCGATGATCGCGGTGCCGCGCTGGCCGGGGGCGGCGCCGTCCCGGTACCAGCCGGCGAGGTTGCGGTCCTCCTGCGGCGGTGCCTGGAGGTGGCCGTCCCGGTCGAGGCCGAGGCCGGTGACCGGGGCGTCGAGCCGGACGGCGGGGATGCGGATCCGGGTCGGCCGGGAGGGGCCGAGCGGCGGCACCACCGAGACCGGGGCGAAGCCGGTGAGGGCCTGTCCGACGCCGGGCGCAGGGGGGAGCGCGCCGGTCTGACCGTCGTGCAGCAGCCATGCGCCGAGCACGAGCGCGGCACCGGCCGCCAGGGTGCCCGGCCACGGGCTCCTGCTCTGCTGGGCGCCCACGGCGCTCCCCTCTGCTGACGTCGGACCGGCCACCGGTTCCTGGGAGATTCCTGGGAACCATGTAACCGGATCGGACCCTATGACACCTTCATACGTTGGTCGTACTCACTCCCCCCGATCGGCAGGGCCCTTGGGGCAAGGCATTGCCCGAAGGGGTGAGACGTCACCGCCACGACACCCCGGCTACCCGGCGGCTCCCAGGAAGGGCGACGATCTCTTCATCGGACACTCAGGAAAGCCGTCCCGGTTGCATCCTTCGGGCGATGAGTTCCGACCGCCCGTGGTGAAGCACTGACCGATCTCGATCGCGTGCCATGCTGACCCCGTTCACAGGCCTATCACCGCACTTGTCCGACCGGGCCCCGCCCGGTCGCGCGCCGTGCCTGCCGCGCCCCGCCCCGCGCACGCCTCACGAACGGAGTGACCATGGACGCCCTCTCCCGTCGCACCCTGCTGGCCGCGGGTGCCGCCGGCGCCGCCGCCCTCGCCGCGGGCTGCGGGGCCCGGACCGACCCGGGCCGCGGGCAGACGGCCGCTCCGGCCCCGGCACCGGCCACCCCGGCCGAGGACGACGCGGCGGCGCCGACCGAGGCGGCCAGGCCCCCGGTCACCCTGATCGGCGACGGCTCCACCTCGGACACCGGTCCGCAGCCGGGCCGGCCCGTCGCCGAGGTGCTCCAGCCCGGTCGGCGCCCGCCGCAGTTCGTGGTCTTCTCCTGGGACGGCGCCGGCGAACTCGACAACGGCCTGTTCGAGCGCTTCCGCCGGCTCGCCCGGGAGCACAACGCCTCGATGACCTTCTTCCTCAGCGGCCTCTACCTGCTGCCGGAGTCCCGCAAGGACCTCTACCGCCCGCCGCAGCACAAGGTCGGCGCCTCCGACATCGGCTACCTGACCGACCAGCACATCCACGACACGCTGGAGAACCTGCACGCCGCCTGGACCGAGGGGCACGAGATCGGCACCCACTTCAACGGCCACTTCTGCGGCGCCACCGGCGTCGGCAGGTGGTCGCCGGAGGAGTGGGACAGCGAGATCCAGCAGGCGATGGACTTCGTGATGAACTGGCGCACCAACACCGGCTTCACCGACCTGCCGGCGCTGCCCTTCGACTACCGCAAGGAGCTGATCGGCAGCCGCACCCCCTGCCTGGAGGGCCAGCGCAACCTGCTGCCGACCGCCGTCAAGCGCGGCTGGCGCTACGACAGCAGCGGCAACGGCACGCAGATCTGGCCGCAGAAGATCCAGGGCGGCGCGCTCTGGGACCTCCCGCTGCAGTCCATCCCGTTCCCCGGGCACACCTTCCAGGTGCTGTCGATGGACTACAACATCATGTTCAACCAGTGCGGCAGCAACACCAAGGCCGACCCGGCGCTCCACGCCGGCTTCCAGACCCAGGCCAGGGACGCCTACCTGATGGGCTTCGAACGCGCCTACACCACCAACCGCGCCCCGTTCATCATCGGCAACCACTTCGAGGAGTGGAACGGCGGCATCTACATGAACGCCGTCGAGGAGGTCATCAGGACGATCGCCGGCCGGCCCGAGGTCCGGCTGGTCTCCTTCCGGCAGCTGGTCGACTGGCTGGACGCCCAGGACCCGGCGGTGCTGCGCAAGCTCCAGACCCTCGGCCCCGGCCAGGCCCCGGCCGGCGGATGGGAGTCCTTCTGACGCTCGCCCGCCCGCCTCCGGGGCGGGGCCGCCGGCCGGGAGAACTCAGGCGGTCTTCCGGACCCGCCCCGAGACCAGCGCGCCGAGCAGCGCGACGCCGGTCATGGTCAGGAAGATCACCGCGAAGGCGCCGGCCGATCCGGTGCCCGCGGCGCCGTCGTGGGCGGTCGCCACCGAGCCGCCGCCGAGCGCCGCGAACAGCACCCCCGCCAGGCCCACCAGCAGCACGTTGCCCAGCGCGTCGCTCATCTGGAGCGAGGCCGAGTTGGCCCCGGCGTCCTCCGGCGTCGACAGCTTCATCATCAGCACGCTGACGCTGGCGATCGCCAGGCCCATGCCGATGCCGCCGAAACCCCAGGCCACCGCCGCCACCCAGGTCGGCACCGCGGGGACGAGCACCAGCGCCGCGCCCGCGATGGCCACCGCGGTCAGCACGAAGCCGCCGCGGATCATCACCTCGCGGTACCGCTCGGCACCCGGCCGGCCCTGGATCCAGGAGCCGAGCGCCCAGGACAGGCCGCCGCTGGTCAGGGTGAGGCCGGCCAGCGTCGGCGACAGGCCGCGCTCGGTCACCATCATCAGCGGGATGAACGCCTCGGCCGCGAAGAAGGCCCCCGCCGCGAGGCCGCGCAGCAGGATCACCGTCGGCAGCCCGCGCGCTGCCCGCAGCGTCCCGGCCGGCAGCAGCCCGAGCACCGCCGGGACCAGCAGCGCCGCCCCGGCGACGGCCGGCAGCAGACCGGGCAGGTCCAGCCGCTGGCCCGCGTACTGCAGCAGGCCGGCGCCGAGCGCGGCCATCGCGGCCAGCCCGGTGCGGCGGCGGTCGAAGGCGGCGCCCCTGAGCACCGGCTGCTCCTTCTCCGAGCGGCGCAGCGCGGGGCCCATCACGGCCAGCGGCAGCAGGATCAGCGCCGGGACGGCGAGGAAGACCCAGCGCCAGCCCAGGTGCTGGGTGACCGCCCCGGAGACCACCGGGCCGATGATCGAGGGCAGCACCCAGGCCGAGGAGAAGGCGGCGAACACCGAGGGCCGCAACCGCTCGGGGTAGGCCCGGCCGACCACCACGTAGAGCGCGACGATCACCAGCCCGCCACCGAGGCCCTGGATCGCCCGGCCGCCGACGAAGATCCACATCCCGGGCGCCGCGCCGGCCACCAGCAGGCCCGCGCCGAACACCGCGATGCCGGTGAACAGCGGTTGCAGCGGACCGCTCCGGTCGCACCACTGGCCGGAGACGACCAGCGCGAACAGCGTGGTGGTGAAGTAGCCGGAGAAGGCGAAGGCGTACAGCCCGAGCCCGTCCAGCTCGCGGGCGGCCACCGGCATCGCCGTGTTGACGGCCGTCGCCTCGAAGGCGATCACCAGGACCACCGAGACGATCCCCAGGGTCAGGGCCCGGAAGCGGTCGCCCAGCACCCCGCCGCCGGGGTCGGTCGGTATCGGAACGGGGGCGGTGTCGGCCGAGGCGGCGGAGGCTGTGGTCATACGTATGATCGTAAGGCGCGTCCGGGCCGATCGCCCCTGACCCTGGTCGCTTCCCTCCTCCGCCCCCGGTCCTAGGACCGGGGTCAGTGCAGCACCTTGAGGCCCACCACGCCGGAGACGATCAGCAGCAGGCAGCCGATCCGGGCCGCGGTCACCGCGTCCCCCAGTACCGCCATGCCGTAGAGCGCGGTGCCCACCGCGCCGATGCCCACCCACACCGCGTAGCCGGTGCCGATCGGGATCGAGCGCATCGCGTACGCCAGGCCGCCCATCGAGAACGCCAGCGCCACGCCGAACACCACGGTCGGGACGAGGCGGGAGAAGCCCTTGGACGCCTCCAGGGCGACCGCCCACACGGTCTCCAGGACGCCGGAGAGAATCAGAACGAGCCAGGCCATGACGGTCGTACCTCCGCAGTCGGCAGCGGCCGGGTTGCCGCTGTCACTGCGCCGTCTTGTCGTCACCGGGTACGACGCGCTCGTCCGGGGCGGCCGTCGGGGGCCACCTGCCTCCGACCGTAGCACACCCCTCCGGAAACCCCGCCACACAGAATTTACAAAAGGATATTGACGTTCCGCCCGGCATTCCGACAGACTGAATTCACCAACACGGCGAACGACGACAGGAGTCGGACATGGACAGGAAGACGGCGGCCCGCGCGCCCCGCACCTGCGCCCCCGCTCCCCTGTGTTGTCGCGCCTGTCGCTGCTGCCGCTGCGCCTGAGGCGCCCCCGCAGTCCAGCCCGTCATCGGCTCCACCCCCCACGGCCGTGTGCCCGAGTGGTTCAGGGAACCGCCTGCAAAGCGGTGTACACGGGTTCGAATCCCGTCATGGCCTCCCCGAGAAAGCGAATTGCCGGTCGGCGCGAAAAGCGCCGCCCGGCAATTCGTCATGCATTTTCCGGGGAATTCTGCGG
>NZ_JBHVER010000137.1:0-22742 GCF_042802195.1 Kitasatospora sp. NPDC057500
TCGCGGACGTCCACCTCCGGGCGGTCCGTCGCGAAGGCGTGCAGCTGAGCGGCCTGATCGGCCAACGCTTCAGGGGACTTGCCGGAGACCAGCCAGACACTCGGCCCCTCGAACGACACCCCGGCCGGAGCACCCGTTTCACCGGACCCCCCGACCGGCCCTTCCCCCAGCACCACATGGCAGTTGGTCCCACCCATGCCGAAGGAGCTGACCCCGGCCACCAGCGGCCGGTCCTCGTCGGGCCACGGCGTGAGCTCCTGCTGCACCCGCAGGTTGAGCCGGTCGAGCGGGATCTCCGGGTTCGGCGTGGCGAAGTTCAGGCTCGCGGGTAGCGCCCGGTGCCTGATGCTGAGGGCCGTCTTCAGCAGGCCGACGATGCCGGCGGCGCCTTCGAGGTGGCCGACGTTGGTCTTGGCCGAGCCGACCAGCAGGGGGGACCCCTCGGGCTTCCGCGCACCCACGACGGCGCCGAGTGCCGCGGCCTCGATGGGGTCGCCGACCCGGGTCCCCGTGCCGTGCAGCTCGACGTACTGGACCTCCGACGGCTCCACCCCGGCCCGCCGGTACGCCTGGCGCAACGCCTCCTCCTGCGCCTCCTGGGCGGGGATGGTCAGGCTGCTCGTCGTGCCGTCGTTGCCGAGGGCGCTGCCGCGGATCACGCAGTAGACGGTGTCGCCGTCGGCGAGCGCCTCAGCCAGCGGCTTGAGCACGACCAGGCCGCCGCCCTCGCCGCGGACGTAGCCGTTGGCCCGCGCGTCGAAGGTGTAGCAGCGGCCGTCGGGCGACAGGGCGCCGAAGCGTGCGGCCCCGACGGTGCTCTCGGGGGCCAGGATCAGGTTCACGCCGCCGGCCAGGGCGATCGTCGCTTCTCCCGAGTGGAGGCTGGCGCAGGCCAGATGCACGGCGGCGAGGGCCGACGACTGGGCCGAGTCCACGGTCAGGCTCGGTCCGCGCAGCCCCAGCGTGTAGGAGACGCGGTTGGCGATGAGGCCCCGGCTCAGGCCGGTCAGCGTGTGCGACGTGATGGCGCCGACCCCGCCCCCGTGGGCCAGGGCGGAGTAGTCGTCGCCCATGGCGCCGATGAAGACTCCGGCGCGCGTCCCGTCCAGGTCCGCGGGAACGATGCGGGCGTCCTCCAGCGCCTCCCAGCTCAACTCCAGTACGAGCCGCTGCTGGGGGTCCATGGCGGCGGCTTCGCGGGGGGATGTCGAGAAGAATCGGGAATCGAAGCCGTCGATATCTTCGAGGAAGCCTCCGCGGCGCGGAATTTCATTTTCCTGGAAGGGCAGGGAATCCGGCTTCCAGCGGTTCTCGGGGATATCCGTGATGGCGTCCCGGCCGTCTCGGAGAAGCCTCCAGAATGCCGATGGATTTGAGGCCATGGGAAGGCGGCAAGCCATTCCAATGACCGCCACGTCATGCTCGTTGCGTTCTGTCGAAGAATTAGCAGCCTGGCTCGACATGGCGATTAATGCCCCCATCGTCTAAACTCCGCTGAGTGCTTTGTCCCGTTGGCCCCAAAAGGTGAAGGAGCCAATCGGCACTACGTAAACACGGGGTGCTAACGACGGTCTTGATCCGCGCTAACTGGCGCGCGGGTGATGGGGGTTGAATCGCGTCTGGGCGGGTTCGTCCGCTGCCGGCGCTTCTACGGGTTCTGCACGCGGCGCCCGAAGCGGCGCGCCACCCGGCGCGCCACCCGGCAGGTCACCCGGCAGGTCACCCGGCGCGCCGATCGGCGCCCCACCCGGTGCCCGCCGCGGACCCTTTGTCCTGCTGACGCGAGCTCAAGAAGTGTGTTAGGCGCGTGAGACATGCTGACCGCCGAGTGGACCTGCGGTTCCGTGGAGGACTGGCCGGCACTGCCGGTCACCGGCGCCGCCCGCGCTTCTCCGTTGCCCGGCCGGGCCTGAGCGATCACGCCCCGGCACGCGGTCCGTTCGTCCAGACGGCTCGACCGAGATGCGGAGCAGTGCCTTGAGGCAGATGACCGATGAGAGAGTGCGCGACGACGGCGGTGCGGGAGGGGAGCAGTCGGGGCGTCGGCGCTGGCTGGCCGTGGCCGTTCTCTGCGTATGCGTGCTGGTGCCGTTCATGGACCTGATCGTGGTGAGCGTATCGCTGACGGCGGTGGAGCGGAACCTGCACGCGACGAGCGGTGAGTTGCAGTGGATCGTCGCGGTGTACGGCATCACCTCCGCCTCGTTCATGCTGGTGGTACCGGCGGTGGGCGGCCGTTGGGGCTACCGGCGGGTCCTGGTCTGGGGGTTGGTCCTGTTCGGGGTGGCCTCGGCGGCGACGGCCTTCGCGCCCACCGCGGGTTCGCTCATCGCGATGCGTGTGGTCATGGCGATCGGCGCCTCGGTGGTGCTGCCGTTGAGCACGGGGTTCATCACCATCCTGTTCCGGGAGAGCGAGCGGGGGAAGGCGATCGGCGTCTGGGCGGCGGGTGTCGCGCTGGCGACGCCGCTCGGTGCCGTGCTGGGCGGTGCGCTGGTCGAGTACTTCTGGTGGGGCTGGATCTTCCTGATCAACGTGCTCTCGGTGGCCCTCGTGCTGCCGCTCATCTTCTGGGTGCTGCCGTCGGCCCGTGAGATGCCCAGGTCCGGCATCAACGTGTTGAGCGTCGTGCTGCTGTCCGCGGGCGGGCTGCTGCTGGTCTACGGGGCGATCGACGCGGAGAACGGCTGGGGCGGCGCGGCGTTCTGGATGGTTGCGGGCGTGGTGGTCCTCGTCGGGTTCATGGTCTGCGAGAAGCGCTCGGCCGAGCCGCTCATCGGGCTGGCCCCGTTCCGCAGTGCCCGGTTCCTGTGGGCGCAGGCGACGATCGTGGTGGGTGCCTTCTCGCTGACGGCCGCGCTGTTCGTCGTGCCGATGTACCTCCAGTCGGTCCTCGAACTGCCGGCCCTCGCCGTCGGCCTGCGTCTGATCCCCTTCACCCTCCTGGTCGTGGTGGGCTCGCTCGCCGCCGACCGGCTGAGCAGGAGGCTCGGCGCCCGCTGGGTCGTGGTCGGCGGTTCGCTGGTGTTCGGCGTCGGTCTGGCGTTGCTCACCCGGGCCTCCGCGGACAGCGGGGACGCCCTGGTCACCTGCGCGTTCGGCCTGGCGGGGCTCGGTGGCGGTGTCGCCCAGGCCCCGGCGGTGTCGGCGGCGCTGGAGTCGCTGCCGCCGGAGGTGGCGGCCAACGGCAGTGCCTTCATCAACGCGTTGCGCAACCTGGGCGGGGCGCTCGGGGTGGGCATCATCGGGACGGTCGTCACCCGCGAGTACGTGCGTGAACTGTCCGCTTCCGGAGCCGAGTTGCCGGCGGCACGGGCCGACGAGGTGTTCGCGTCGGTCGCCAACGTCGCCGAGGCCGGTGACGCGATGGGCGCTTCGGCGGGGCAGTCCCTCCACGAGCACGCGTCGAGCGCCTTCGTACAGGGCCTGGTCCCCGGGATGGAGATCGCCGCCGTCGCTGTCCTGGTCGTCGCGCTGCTGATGTGCGCGCCGCTGCGGATGCTGAGGGACAGGCCGGCCCGTGACGGTGCGGACGTCGAGTCGGACGCCGTCGAGCCGGACACCGAGGCAGCGGGTGCGCGTTCGGCCTGACGCCGGTCGGCGCCCCGCTGCCCCGGAGGTCACTTGTCGACGCCGGCGGTGGCCAGGGCCGTGAGGTCGATCTTCTCGCCCCGTCCTTCGTTGCGGAAGAAGGCGATCGCCGCGACGCCGGCGATCGCCATCAGCACGGCGCTGATCTCGAAGGCGAACTGGAATCCGTCGGTCAGCGCGACGTCCGCGCTCTCGCCGGTGCCGAGGAGGTCGGTGGTCCTGGCGGCGGCGATGGTGGAGATGATCGCCAGGCCGAGCGAGCCGCCGATGGTGCGCGTCACGTTCACCATGCCGGAGGCGACGCCGGTCAGCGCGGACTCGACGCCGTGGACGGCGGCGACCGTGATGGGGATGGAGGCCAGCGCCAGGCCGAGGCTGAGGAAGAGCGAGGGGATGATGAAGTTGCCCATCACGCCCTTGTCGGCCGAGATCCCGGAGTACAGGAACAGGCCGACGCCGGCGATGGCGCAGCCGAGGGCGGTCAGCCAGCGCACCCCGAGCTTCGGCAGCAGGGCGGGTACGAGAGCGGCGAACAGGACGAGCGAGATCGTGCACGGCAGGTAGAGCACGCCGGTCTTGATCGCCGAGTAGTGCAGCACCTCCTGCATGAACAGGGTGGCGACGTAGAACATCACGAACAGGCCGGAGGTCGCGAGCGCCTGGACGACGTTGGCGCCGGTCACCGTGCGGTTCCGGAACAGCACGAACGGGACCAGCGGCTCCTTGCTGAAGAAGTTCTCGTGGACCACGAAGTAGCCCAGCAGCACGACCGCGGTGACCAGCAGGCCGATGGTGCGGCCGGAGGACCAGGGGTGGGTGCTGGTCTGCACGACGGCGTAGGTGAACACGCTCAGGCCGCAGGTGGAGGTGATCGCGCCGATGACGTCGAACTGCCGGTGGCGGCTGGTCGGCTGGTCCGGGGCCAGGTAGCGCAGCGCTCCGAGGATCATGAGCAGCCCGATCGGGATGTTCACGTAGAAGGCCCAGTTCCAGCCGGGGCCGGCGACGAACAGGCCGCCGACGATGAGGCCGAGCGAACCGCTGACGGCGGCGACGGAGCCCCAGATGGCGACGGCCTTGTTGCGGGCGGGGCCCTGCGGGAAGATCTGCGCCAGCATCGCGAGGGTCATCGGCGCGATGAAGCCGGCCGCCATGCCCTGGACGGCCCGCGTGCCGACCAGCATGCCGGCGTTCTGCGACAGGCCGCAGGCGAGCGAGGCCACGGTGAACAGGGCGAGGCCGCCGATCATGACCCGGCGGCGTCCCAGCAGGTCGCCGGACCGTCCGCCGAGCAGCAGGAAGCCGCCGAACAGCACGGTGTAGGCGTTGACGACCCACTGCAGATCGGCCTCGGAGAAGTCGAGGCTCGTCTTGATGGTCGGGAGAGCGACGTTGACCACGGTGACGTCGATGGCTTCGAGCATCTGCGCCGCGCACAGCACGAATAACGCCATGACGTGCCGTTTCGTCCAGACGAACTCGCCTTCCGTACTGGGCGGCGTCTCCAGTCCCGGGTCGGAGGTGAGCGAGGACTTACTCGCCATGGTGGGCTCTCCATTCATTGAACACCCGTTGATTCAACAACCATAGAACGAAGCCTGAAGGTCGGTCAACGACTGTAGAATCAAGGCATGGCGAACGATTCCTCGCGAGTGACACGTGCTCAGAAGCGCTGGCAGACCGAGTCGCGCATCCTTGTCGCGGCTCGCGAGGGCTTTGCGCGCTCCGGCTACGAGCGCACCACCATCCGGGCCGTCGCGGAGGCCGCGCAGGTGGACCCCGGCCTGGTCATGCACTACTTCAACTCGAAGGAGGAGCTCTTCCTGAGAGCCACCAGCGTCCCGGGCGACGAGACGATCGACGGCAGCTCGGCCGACATCGTCGAGTCCCTGCTCTCCTCGCTCGCCGACCGGCTGGTGACGGAGCCGACGGCCTCGCTCGCCCTCCTGCGCTCGATGCTCACCCACGAGCAGGCCAGGGACGGCGTGCGTCGGACGGCGGCCGACCAGCTGGAGCAGATCAGCCGGGCCATCGAGAGCGACGACGCGGCGCTGCGGGGCAGCCTGATCAGCGCCACCATCCTCGGCGTCATCCTCGGCCGGCACCTGCTGGAGCTGGACGGGCTCAAGGACGCCCCGCCGCAGGAGATCATCGACCTGCTGCGGCCCGTGATCAGCGCGCTGGCCGTCACGGACGGACGGCGCGAGGAGCCGCGGGACTGAGCGCGCACCGCCACGCGCGGCCCCCGTCCGAGACGGGGGCAAGCCGCGTCCTAGCAGGGTGCAAGAACCGCTGGCTAGCGTTCACCACGCTGTACCGACTGAACCGACCTGATCCACAGGGCGCGCTCTTTGGCACGTGGCAAGGCGCGGTGGCGTCGTCTCCGGCGGCCGGAGCGTCCCCGGACGCTCCGAAGGAGTCTGTATGCCCATCACCGTCGCCGTTGTGGGTGCCGGTCCCGTCGGGCTGATGCTCGCCTGCGAGTTGAAGCTGACCGGCGTGGACAGCGTGGTCCTCGAACGGCTGGAGCAGCCCAGCGGGCAGTCGCGCGCCCTGGGGTTCAACGCGCGCACCGCCGAACTCCTCCACCAGCGCGGCCTGCTGGAGCGCTTCCTGGCCGAGGGCACGCCGGTGCCCGTGAGCCACTTCGCCGGCCTGCCGATGGACCTCACCAGGCTGGACAGCCGGCACAAGTACACGCTCTCCATCGCGCAGTTCAAGGTCGAGCGCCTGCTGGAGGAGTACGCGGTCGAGTCGGGCGTCGAGATCCGGCGCGGGCACGAGGTCGTCGGCCTGCACCAGGACGACGAGGGCGTCGTCGTGAGCGTCGCCGGCGGCGGCGAGACCTATGAGCTGCGGTGCGAGTACCTGGTGGGCTGCGACGGCGGTGCCAGCACGGTGCGCGGGCTCGCCGGGATCGGGTTCCCCGGCACCGGTCCCAAGGTGCACGGGATCCTGGGCGACGTGGCGTCCATCGAGACGTCCGTCGAGTACCGGACGCCGCTCAGCTACCCCGGCGGCATCTTCGGCGTGGCCCCGATCGAGCCCTCGGGCTTCCGGGTGACCACGATCGAGTACGACGTGCCGACCCCGTCCCGGGGCACCCCCACGCTGGACGAGCTGCGGGAGTCCATCCGCCGGGTCACCGGCGAGGACGTCCGGCTCGGGGAGGCGCGCTGGCTGTCGCGGTTCAGCGACTCGGCCAGGCTCGCGGAGCGCTACCGGGCGGGGCGGGTCCTGCTCGCCGGCGACGCGGCGCACATCCACTACCCGCAGAGCGGCCAGGGCATGAGCCTCGGCATCGCGGACGCGGCGAACCTCGGCTGGAAGCTCGCGGCGGCGGTCGGCGGCTGGGCGCCCGAGGGGCTGCTGGACACCTACCACAGCGAGCGGCACCCGGTCGGCAGGTCGGTCCTGACGAACACCGAGGCCCAGAAGGCCATGACGTTCCCGATGGACTGGGTGCGCGACCTGCGCACGCTCTTCCAGCAGCTGATGGGCTACGACGACGTGCACCGGCACATCATGGAGGAGGTCACCGGCGTGGGTGTGCGGTACGCGGTGCCGGGCGGGCCGTCCGACGAGCGGCCGGGCGCGGCGGGGACCTCTCTGCTGGGACGGCGGATGCCGGACCTGGACCTGGCCGCCGAGGCGGGCGGGCCGACCACGGTCGCGGAGCTGCTGAGGGGCGGCCGCGGGGTGCTGCTCGTCCTGTCCGGCGACGCGCCGCCGCCCGCCGTGGAGCAGGGCTGGGGGGACCGCGTCGACGTCGTCGGCGCCAAGCCGGCCGACCCCGCCCCCGCGGCGGCCGTGCTCATCCGCCCGGACGGCCACGTGGCCTGGGCCGGCGACGGGGTGGACGGGCCGGCGGACGGGCAGCGGCTGATGGACGCCCTGGCCGCCTGGTTCGGTGCCGCGCGCGCGAACTGACGGCGCGTCGGGGGGCGAACGCAGCGGGCACCCCGCGGACCTGGGTCCGCGGGGTGCCCGTCCGGCACCGTCCGGCACCGTCCGGCACCGCCCGGCGTCGTTCCTGCCGGGCCGGCGCCGGGGCTCAGCGGCAGAGGATGAACGCCAGCTTGAACAACGTCGGGTTGGTGACGTCGTAGAAGAACTCGTAGCCGCGCAGGCCCTTGTAGCGGCCGCTGGTGCCGTACGCGGGGACGACCTGCCACTCGTGCTCCAGGGTGGCGGTCAGGTCGTAGTTGCCCTCGGCGTGGATGGAGCCGTCGTTGAGCTTGAAGTCCTCGACGCCGTGGACCCAGAAGTGCCCGTCGCGCGTCTGCTTGTAGACGTCGGTGGTGCCGTTGCGCTGCTCGCCGATGACCTCGCCGGCGGCGTTGTAGATCCGCATCGAGTAGACGCCGTGCTGGCCGATCCGCGGCTTCGTCGGGTCGGGGCCCGCCCCGGTCACATGGCCCTCGATGAACCGCTCGGTCAGCGGGGCGAGCACCACGCAGCCCCTCTTCGAGCCGCCCAGCGACTTGACGAGGGCCTCGACGGACGGGGCGTGCTTGCCGGCGGAAGCCTTCAGCTCCGCGGGCAGTTCGGCGGAGGCGGAGGTGTCGGCCGCCGCCGTCCCGGTGGTGAGGCTGCCCGCGAGGAGCGCGACGGCGAGGGTGGTGAGGATACGCGGCGTTTTTGCGGTGAGGCGCATATTCGGCCCTTCTGTCCCATTGTCCTGACGCTTTCCCGCAATACTCGCGATCTCCGCTAAACGGCCGCTAACCCGCGTCTGGTTTCTGCCTTGGGGGCCTGCCCGAACGCGCACGGAGCGCGTTCACCAGGCGGTTCGCCGCGGCCGGGGCGGCCGGCGGAGGCATCCGTAAGACCCGGTGCGTCGGCTTTTTAGAATGTGCTCCGACGATGGGTCCATGCCATCCACTGAGATCCGCATCCTATCTGTGGGGACCGAGCTCCCGGGCGAGCCCGTCGACACCGCGATGCTCGCGAAGGCGTTCCGAATGGACGCGCTGTGGCAGCAATGGGTCGACACGTTCATCGAGACGCGGACCCGCCACCTGGCGACCGACCTCGAAACCGGTGAGCAGTACTGCACGCTCGCCGACCTGGCGACCGCCGCCGCCCGGCGGGCGCTGACCGGGGCCGGGGTGGGCGTGGAGGAGATCGACCTGGTGGTCATGGGCACCGCCATGCCGGACATGCTGATGCCGGCGACGGTGAACGTGGTGGCCGACCGGCTCGGCGTGAACAACGTGCCCACCTACCAGCTCCAGTCCGGCTGCTCGGGCGCCATCCAGGCCCTGGAGCTGGCCCACGACCTGCTGACCACCGGCCGCTACCGCACGGCGCTGGTCATCGGGGGCGAGGTCACCGCCAAGCACTTCGACCTGAAGCGGGACCTCCGGGCGCTGCCGCCCGGCCAGTTGGTCAACCTCGTCCTGTTCGGCGACGGCGCCGGCGCCGCCGTGCTGCGCCGGGACACCGACGCCGGGGCCGCGACGATCCGGCGGGTGTTCACCAGGCTCACCGGCCTGAACCGGGAGTCGGGGCAGTCGCTGGAGTGGTACGGCGCCGCCTACCGGGGAGGCGAGCGCAACCCCGCGAGCGAGAACTACAAGATGATCGAGGAGTCCGTCCCCGGCATGGCGGTCGAGATCCTGGAGGAACTCCTCGACGGCCTGGGCTGGAAGCGTGCGGACATCGACTACCTGCTGCCGCCGCAGCTCTCCGGCCGGATGACCCCGCGCATCGTGGAGCGCCTCGCGGTGCCCGGCGCGGAGGAGGTCTCCGTCGTCGACGCGACCGGCAACACCGGCAACTCCCTGCCCTTCCTCCAGTTGGAGAAGGCGTTTGCCGAGATGGCACCGGGGGAGCGGGGCCTGTGCGTCGCGGTCGAGTCCAGCAAGTGGATCAAGGCCGGCCTGGTCTTCGAGCGGGTCTGACAACGGCGTCCCCGCGGTCGACGCCACCGGCCGGAGAAAGCCTGCCGGTGGCGCGTGTTGAAGTACCGTCTTCTTCGGCTTCCTGCCGTAACTGACGCCGACGCGGGCCAAAAGGCCCTCTGGAGAAGGTTATGCTCTACGAAATCCTGGGATCTTTTTGCGTGGTCGTTGACGGGGAACGCGCGCTGCTGGAGTCGCGCAAACTGGAGATCCTGCTCGCCGTGCTGTTGATCCGGGCCGACCATGTGGTGAATTTCGGATCCCTGGTGACGGAGTTATGGGACGCGGAACCGCCGTCGCGGGCCGCCGCCGGTATCCATGTGAACATATCCAGGCTCCGCAAGTTCCTCAAACAGCGCAGGCCCGCCGGCGGGCAGATCATCACCAGGTCCCCCGGGTACATGCTGCAACTGGGCCCCGACGAGGTGGACGCCCGCTGCTTCGAGAAGATGGTCAACGTCGGCCGGGAGCAGCTGCGCAGGCAGGAGTACGTCGCCGCCTCGGCCGAACTGAGGTCCGCCCTCGACCTGTGGCACGGTTCCTCCCCCTTCGGCGGTCTGCAGGGCGGCCCCATCCTGGCCGGCTACTCCCGGCGGATGGAGGAGTCCCGGCTGGAGTGCCTGGAGATGATGATCGAGGCGGAGCTGGCCCTCGGCCGGCACCGTGAACTCGTCAGCGAGCTCTACGCGCTGACCACCGAGCACCCGTTCCAGGAGACGTTCTACCGGCAGCTGATGCTGGCGCTCTACCGCTCCGACCGGCAGGCCGACGCCCTCTCCACCTTCCACAGCGCCCGCCAGGTGATCAACGCCAACCTCGGCCTGGAGCCCTGCCAGGCGCTGCGCGACCTCCACCACGCCATCCTCATGGAGGACCGGCGCCTCGACCCGCTGTCCGATCCGGCCGGACTGGCCGTGGCCGGCTGCTCGGCCACCCGGTGACACCGGTGCCCGCCGCCCCGGCCGGTGCGACGCCGCCGACGGGCCGGCGGTCCAGACCCCGAAGGATGCCATGAACAACGTCGAGGAACTCAAGCAGTTCGCGATCTCGCACGCCCGCGCCCAGCGCGTCCCCCTGGAGCGCTGCGAGAGCATTCTGGCCCGCATCGCGCACGACGGGGACGGCCCCGGGTCATGGACCGCCGAGTGGTCCGCCGCCGCGGCGGAGTCCGAACGGCAGGGCAGACTCCAAGACGCGTGCAGCCTCTACTACGTCGCGCGGTTCCCGTTCGTCGACGGCCCGGCCAGAGCACACGCACTGACGAGGAGTCAGGAGACCTTCGCGCGCTGGCAGCGCGAGTCGGGGGCCGGCCTCCAGCCCCTCGACATCGAGCTGCCGGAGGGCCGGGTCCAGTGCTACACCACCGGCCTCCCGGTCCGCGGCGACCGGCCCTGCGTGATCGTGCTGGGCGGGATCGTCAGCACCAAGGAGCAGTACGCGCAGATCCTGCTGCGGCTGGCGAAGCTGGGCCTGAGCGGCATCGCCACCGAGATGCCCGGGACGGGCTCCAACACGGTGCCCTACGGACCGGACAGCTGGCGGATGCTGAGCGGCATCATCGACGCGGTCGAGGACCGGCTGAACGGGGCCCGCGTCTACGCGATGGCCCTCAGCTTCAGCGGCCACACCGCCCTGCGCTGCGCCCTGGAGGACCGCCGGATCAGCGGCGTCGTCACCATGAGCACACCCGTCAGCCGCTTCTACACCGACCCCGACTGGCAGCGCGCCCTGCCCTCCGTCACCGTCGACACCCTCGCTCACATGGCCGGGACCGGCTCCGACGGGATCGGCCGCCACATGCGCGACTGGGCGCTGACGGAGCAGCAGCTCCAGTCCCTGGAGGTGCCCGTCGCCTACGTGTCGAGCCGCCGCGACGAGATCGTCCCCGCGACGGACACCGAGCTGCTGAAGCGGCACGTCCGGCGGCTCACCGTGCTCGACATCGACGACGTGCACGCCGCGCCGACCTTCCTCGACCTGTCCGGCCCCTGGCTCACCCTCTCCCTGCTGCGCATGCACGGCTCCCACCTGCCCCAGCGGGCGGCCCTGCGCTCTGTCGTCTCCCTGTCCAGGGTCCGCCACCGGCTGGCCGGGCACGGCGCCGTGAGCGTGCACCGGGGCACCGGGATCTGAGCGTCCACCACTCATCACGTACGTGAGGACCATGACCGATGGCCGACGAGCAAGAACTGACCGATGCCCTTCGGTGGATGGCGGCCGACCTGCATCGGACCCGCCAGCAGCTCGCCGAGGCGGAATCGAAGGCGCACGAGCCGATCGCCATCGTGGGGATGGCCTGCCGCTACCCGGGGGGAGTGCGCAGCCCCGAGGACCTCTGGGAGCTCGTCGCCACCGGGCGGGACGGCACGGGGGACTTCCCGGCCAACCGTGAGTGGGACCTCGACCGGCTCTACGACCCCGACCCCGACTCGCGCGGCACCTGCACCACCCGCCGGGGCGGATTCCTCCACGACGCCGACCAGTTCGACGCGGGGGCCTTCGGGCTGAGCCCGCGCGAGGCGACGGCCATGGACCCCCAGCAGCGGCTGCTGCTGGAGACCGCGTGGGAGGCGTGCGAGCGCGCCCTCATCGATCCCGCCGCGCTGCGCGGCAGCGACACCGGCGTCTTCGCCGGCGTCCTCTACAACGACTACGCCACCCGGCTGCGGCAGATCCCGCCGGAGTACGAGGGCTTCGTCGCCAACGGCAGCACGGGCAGCGTCGCCTCCGGCCGGATCGCCTACACGCTGGGACTGGAGGGCCCGGCGGTGTCGGTCGACACCGCCTGCTCGGCCTCGCTGGTCGCCGTCCACCTGGCCTGCCAGGCACTGCGGCGCGGCGAGGTCTCCCTCGCCCTGGCGGGCGGCGTCACCGTCATGTCGACCCCCCGGATGTTCATCGAGTTCAGCCGCCAGCGCGGCCTGGCCCCCGACGGCCGCTGCAAGGCGTACGCGGCCTCCGCCGACGGCACCGGCTTCGGCGAGGGGGTCGGGCTGCTGGTCCTCGAACGCCTCTCCGACGCGGTGCGCAACGGCCGCCGGGTGCTGGCCGTCATCCGCGGCTCGGCCACCAACCAGGACGGCGCGAGCAACGGCCTCACCGCGCCCAGCGGCCCGGCGCAGCAGCGCGTCATCAAGCGGGCGCTCGCCGACGCCCGGCTGGAGCCCGGCGAGGTCGACGCGGTGGAGGGGCACGGCACCGGAACCCTGCTCGGCGACCCCATCGAGGCCCAGGCCCTGCTGGCCACCTACGGCCGCGGGCGCCGGGGCGAGCCGCTGTACCTCGGCTCGGTCAAGTCGAACATCGGGCACACCCAGGGCGCCGCGGGAGTGGCCGGCATCATCAAGATGGTCATGGCGATGCGGCACCGCACCCTGCCGCGCAGCCTGTTCGCCGAGGAGCCCACCCCGCAGGTGGACTGGTCGGCCGGGGCGGTCTCGCTGCTCACCGAGGCGATGCCCTGGCCGGGCACCGGGCGGCCGATGCGGGCCGGCGTCTCCGCGTTCGGCATCAGCGGGACCAACGCCCACGTCGTCCTGGAGGAGGCCCCGGCCGCCGCGCCGTCGGAGCCCGCCACCGACGACGGCGGACCGGCCGCCCACGCGCCCGTCCTGCCGTTCGTCGTCTCGGCCCGGGACGGCGACGCGCTGCGGGCCCGCGCCGTGCAGTTGCGCGACCTGGTGCGCGAGCGGCCGGCGCTCGACCTGGGGGCGTTCGCCCGCTCGCTGACCGCGACGCGCTCACTGCTGGACACCCGCGCGGCCGTGGTCGCGGCGGACCGCGAGGAGCTGCTGCGCGGGCTCGACGCGCTCGGCCGCGACGAGCCGGCGGCCGGTCTGCTCACGGTGGCCGGCCGCTCCGCCAAGGCGGGCGCCGCCGGGCTGACCGCCTTCATGTTCACCGGGCAGGGCAGCCAGCGCCTCGGCATGGGCCGGGAACTGCACCGGGCCTTCCCGGTCTTCGCCCGCCACTTCGACGCCGCCTGCGCGTTCTTCGACCCCCGGCTGGAGCGCCCGCTGCGCGAGGTGGTCTTCGCCGAACCCGGCACCGACGCCGCCGCGGAGCTCGACCGGACCCTCTGCACCCAGCCGGCCCTGTTCGCCTTCGAGACCGCGCTGTTCCGGCTCTACGAGAGCTGGGGCATGGTCCCCGACCACCTGATCGGCCACTCGATCGGCGAGCTGGCGGCCGTGCACGTGGCCGGGGTGCTCGACCTGGAGGACGCCTGCGCGCTGGTCGCGGCACGCGCCCGGGCGATGCAGGAGACGCCGGCCGGCGGCGCGATGGTCTCGGTGCGCGCGCCGGAGCCGGAGGTGCTGGCGTTCCTGGCGGACCACTCGGACCGGGTGGGCGTCGCGGCCGTCAACGGGCCGGAGTCGGTGGTGGTCTCGGGCGACCGCGACGCCGTGCTCGACATCAGGCGGCGGATGCGCGAGGCCGGCCTGAAGACCAAGCAGCTGCGGGTGAGCCACGCCTTCCACTCGCCGCACATGGACGGCGCGCTGGCCGGCATCACCGAGCTGGCCGCGACCCTCACCTACCGGCCCCCGACGATTCCGGTGGTGTCCAACCTGACCGGTGAGGTGGCGTCCTTCGAGGAGCTGCGCTCGCCGCGCTACTGGGCCGACCACGTGCGGCGGACCGTCCGGTTCGACGACGGGATCCGCTGCCTGGACGGCCTGGGCGTGACCTCCTACGTGGAGATCGGGCCCGCGCCGGTGCTCGCCTCGCTCGTCCCCGACTGCCTGGCGGCCCACCGCGCGGGCACCGGGGTGACGGTGGTCCCCTCGCTGCGCGAGGGACGGCCGGAGGAGCGGTCGGTGGTCGACACGCTCGCCCTGGCCCACCTCAAGGGCCTGGCCGCCGACCTCTCGCGGCTGGTGCCGGACTCCGGCCTGATCGAGCTGCCGACCTACCCCTTCCAGCGCAGGCGCTACTGGCTCGACTCGGGCGACGCCGCGGGCGGGGCCGCTCCCGTCGGCGCGGCCGGGGGCGAGAGCGAGTTCTGGCAGGCGGTGGACCAGCAGGACGCCGGCCGGCTGGCCGCGGTGCTGGGCGTCGGGGCGGGCGAGCACCCGTCGCTCGCCGAGGTGCTCCCGGCGCTGTCGGCCTGGCACCGGCAGGGGTCGTGGCGCTACCGGATCGCCTGGGAGCCGCTGCCCGAGCGGGTCGCCCTGTTGCAGGGCCGCTGGCTCGTGGTGGCGGCGGACGGCGCCCGCGAGGAGGACGCGGCGGCCGCGCTCACGGAGTGCGGTGCCCGGGTCGCGCGGGTTCCGCTGGACGCCGTGCGCGGCGGCCGCGACGAGGCGGTGGGCCGCCTGCGCGCCGTGCTCGACGACACCGGCGTGGACACCGCGGTGGACGGGGTGCTCGTGCTGCCGTCCTCGGCGCGGGTTCCGGACGAGGCGGCGCGGGACCTGGCGGCACTCCTGCCGGCCCTCGCGGAGGCGGGGGTCGCGGCGCCGCTGTGGGTGGCCGCCGACGGCGCCGGCGTCGGGTACGGCGACGCCCACGCCCTGGGCGGGGAGTACGCCGGCGGGTTCGGCGTCGTCGAACTGCCGGGGAGCACGGACCCGCGGACCTGGAAGGCGGTCGCGGCGGTGCTCGCGGCCCGGCCCCCGGGTGAACGCGTCCGCGTCCGGGCCTCCGGCGCGTCCGTCCGGCGGCTGGTCCGCGCCCCGCTGGGCCACGGCCCGCGTCCCGGCGGGTGGCAGCCGTCCGGCGCCGTGCTGGTCGTCGGCGGCACCGAGGGGCTGGGCGCGCACGCGGCCCGCTGGGCGGCCCGGGGCGGCGCCTCCCGCCTGGTGCTCACCGGAGCCCGGCCCGGGGATCCCGGGGCGGAGGCGCTGGAGGCCGAACTCGTCGCGCTGGGAGTGGGGGTGGCCCTGGTCGAGGGCGGTCTGTCCGAGCCCGGTGCCGCCGAGCGGGTCGAGGCCGCCGTCGCCGACGGGACGGCGCTCACCGCCGTCGTCCACGCCCTGGCCGATCCCGGTCCCGGGGAGCTGGCGGGCGCGGAGGCGTTCGCCCGCTCGCGCGACCTCGACGCGTTCGTGCTCTTCACACCGCTCACCGACGTCCTCGGCAATGCGGCGCGAGGTGCGGCGGTCGCCGACATCGTGGCCCGGCGCCGGGCGGAGGGGCGGCCGGTGCTCGCCGTGGCGTGGGGCCCGTGGCACGAGCGGGACGGGGCCGTCGCGGCGGGGCTGGGCCTGCGCCCGGTGGTGCCGGGCCTCGCGGTCTCCGTCCTGCGCGAGGCGGTGACGACGCAGGAGCCGTTCCTGGTGGTCGCCGACGTGGAGTGGGAACGCTTCGCCAAGGCGACCGCGGACCGGCCCGACCCGCTGTTCTCCGGCCTGCCCGAGGTCGTGGCGGTGCTTGCGGACCTGGCGGACGGCGCCGGCCTCTCCTCGGAGGTCCTGCACCGGCTCGCCGAGGCCGACGGCGCCGAGGCCGAGGCCGTCCTCGCCGACCTGCTGTGCCGTCACGCCGGCGCCGTGCTGGGCCATTCGGCCGAGGACGCCGTCGACCCGGACACCAGCCTGCTCGACCTCGGGTTCTCCTCGCTCACCCTGCTCGAACTGACCAACCGGCTCCGCGAGGCGACCGGCGTCGGCATCCCCGCCACGGTCGTCCTCGACCACCCGACACCCAACGGGCTCGCCCGGTTCCTCGCCGGGGAACTGGCCCGCGCCGACGGAGCGGACCCGGCCGAGCCGCTCGCGTAGCCGGTCGCAGGAAGCCCGGAGGGAGGCCGACCCCGCTGGACACCAGCGGGGTCGGCCTCCCTCGTGGGTTCGTCAGGCCGGTTCCCCGGGAGCGGCGGAGTCATGGACGAGGACGGCGCCGGCGGGGCAGAGGTAGGCCGCCTCGCGGGCGGACTCCCGCTCCTCCTCCGGGACTTCCGCCCGGAGCACGGTGACCAGGCCCTCCTCGTCCTGGTCGAAGACCAGCGGCGAGCGCAGCACGCACTGCCCGGCACCCTGGCACAGGTCCCGGTCGACGGTGACCGTGAGCGTCATGCGGTTCCCCCCTACCAGCGCACGGGGAGCGAGGTGAGCGTCTGCACGCCCCCGGCGGCGGACATTTCGAGCTCCTCGACCGGCACGGCGAGCCGCAGACCGGGAAGCCGCTCGAAGAGGGTCCGCAGGGCGACCTCCAGCACCAGGCGCGACAGGTTCTGGCCGATGCAGTTGTGGACGCCGTGCCCGAACGCCAGGTGGTTGCGGGCGGTCCGGCCGACATCGAGGGTGTCGGGGTCCACGAACACCGCAGGGTCCCGGTTGACCAGGCTGTTCGGGATGATGACGCCCTCGCCGGCGCGGATCACCACGCCGTCCATCTCGATGTCCTCGGCGGCGACGCGCCGGGTGCCCAGGTCGGCGACCGAGGTGAAGCGCAGCAACTCCTCCAGCGCGCCGGTCCACATCTCCGGGTCGGCCTGGAGCCTGGCCAACTGCTCCGGGTTCTCCAGCAGGGTGAGGGTGGCGCTGCTGAGCGTCGAGGAGGTGGTCTCCTGGGCGGCGACCAGCAGCACCAGGCCCATGGCGACGAGTTCGCCGTGCTCCAGCGTGCCGTGGGCGACGCGCTCGGCCGCCAGCAGGCCGAGCAGTCCCGGGCCGGGCTCGCGCTCCTGCTCGGTGACCAGTTGGTCGAGGTAGCCGTAGATCTGGCCGATGGACTGCTTGAACTCGTCGGCGGTCAGGATGCCGCGGTCCTGGGTGACGCGCTGGGTGAGCGCCTGGAAGAACTCGTGGTCCTTGTAGGGGACGTCGAGCAGGCTGCAGATCACCATCGAGGGGACGTGCACGGCGAACTGGGCGACCAGATCGGCCGGGGAGCCCTTCGCGATCATCGCGTCCAGGCGGCCGTCGACCGTCTCCTGGATCTGCGGCCGCATCTCCTGGATCCGCCGCACGGTGAACGCCGGGATGAGCATCCGGCGGTGGACGTCGTGGTCGGGGCCGTCCATCTCGGTGAGGCTGCGGAACGGCCGCGCGGCCCGTTCGGCCGGGCTGATCGCGGGGAATCCCGGGTGCGTCCGCGCCGAGGAGAGCCGCGGGTCGCTCAGCAGCCGGCGGGCCAGGGGGTGCTGGGTCACCACCCAGGCCCGGCCGCCGTCGAACAGGGTCACCGGCAGGAGGGGGAGTCCCGTCGACCGCATGTCCGCGTAGCCGTCCGGCAGCTGGTGCGGACACTTGCGGGGGATCGGGAAGGAGGTTGCCGCGGGGGAGCCGGTCCCGGCGGTCGTCGTGCTGTCCGTCATCTGTCGTTGTCTCCTCGCTGATGGGCCGTTGTCCGTGGTGGCGCGTCCGGTCGCCCGCTACCCGAGCGTGGTGAAGGCGGAGAGGCGGTCCCGCAGTGCGGCGACGACGCCGTCCGCGTTGTCGTTCAGGAAGAAGTGGTCGCCCGCGAACACGAGCAGTTCGAAGGCGCCGGCGGGGGCGTGCGCCTCCCATGCCGCAGCCTCCTCCAGCGAGGTCCTGGGGTCCGCGTCGCCGGTGAGCGCGGTCACGGGGCAGCGCACCGGCGCTCCGGGGCCGTGCCGGTAGGTCTCGGCGGCCCGGTAGTCGCTCCGCAGGGCGGGCAGGACGAGGCTGCGCATCTCGGGGTCGGCGAGGATCTTCGGATTGGTGCCGCCCAGCGCCGTCACCTCGGCGACGAGGCCTTCGTCGCTCAGCAGGTGGGCGGACTCCTCGCGGTGGCGGGTGGGCGACCGGCGGCCGGAGACGAACAGGTGCACGGGCCCGCGGTCACCGGCCGCGGCGAAGTGCCGGGCGACCTCGTACGCCACCATGGCGCCCAGGCTGTGCCCGAAGAGCGCGAACGGGCGGTCGTCCCACTCCCGGAGGGCCAGCGCGGCGAGGTGGGCGAGTGCCCGGACGTCGTCCACGCACGGTTCCCGGTAGCGGTCCTGGCGTCCCGGGTACTGCGCGGCCAGCACCTCCACCTTCGGCGCGAGCGCCCGGGCGACCGGCTGGAAGTAGCTTGCCGAACCGCCGGCGTGCGGAAAGCACACGAGGCGTACGGCGGCGTCGTCCGACGGCGCGTACCGCCGGAACCAGAGTTCCCCCGGAGGGGTTGCGTCGTTGTTCATGGTTGCCGGGTGACCCTTCACAGTGGCGCTGGGGCAGGCGTGTGCAACGCATGCAACCAGTTCCCCCTACACCTCCGGCGATCACCGTATAAACGGGCGCTTTCAGGAGTCTTGAGGTGCTGGCGGGCGCTTGTGCGGGTTCCCGGCGCGGGCCGGCGGCGGCTCGACGCGCGGCGAGGCCGTCCGACGCGTGGGGACGCGGGTCGGGCGGCCTCCTGGTCCTTCCGGGCCTTCCGGTCCTTCCGGAGGGGTGTGCTGGGCGTTCAGCAGGCGAAGCCCGGGGAGTTGGCGAAGAAGGTCAGGAACGACCAGGTCTGGGCGCCGATGATGCCGTCCACGGTGATTTTTGCGCACACCTGGAAGCGTCTGGTCGCGGCGTCCGTGATGGGGCCGAATTCGCCGTCGACGAGGAGGTTCTCCCCGGTCAGTGAGGCATTCAGGTAGCACTGCGCCTGTTTCACCGCCTCCCCCGACGAACCCTGCTTGAGCGTCGGCCGGGCATTGGTGAAGTTGCATATCTGGGTGGGCGTTGTCTCGGTCACGTCGGAATTCCTTTGCGCTCGCACCCCGATGGGCGGAATGGCCTTTTCCGGGGGGTGTTTCCAGAGAAGCACAGGTCGCCGAGGGGCGCAGCGCATGCCGGCGGGCGGTGCCGGGGTCAGGCGAGCGTGACGGTGAGCGAGGTGGGGCCGGCGGTGACGGTGAGGGATTCGAGGGTGGCGGCGTGGGCGGTGGGGCCGTGGGCGGCGGCGCGCGGGCCGATGCCTATGACCGGCATGCCGGCGGCGAGGGCGGCGGCGATGCCGGCCGCGGAGTCCTCGAAGGCGAGGCAGTCGGCGGGGGCGAAGCCCAGTGCGGCGGCGCCCTTGAGGAAGCCCTCGGGGTCGGGCTTGCTGGCGCCGACGGATTCGGCGGTGACCAGGACCGGCGGCAGGGGGAGGCCGGCGGCGGCCATCCGGATGCGGGCGAGCGGCGCGTCGGCGGAGGTGACCAGGGCGTGCGGGAGGCCGGCCAGGGCGGCGAGGAAGGCGGGGGCGCCGGGGACGGGGACGACGCCCTCGGTGTCGGCCTTCTCCTCGGCGAGCATCCGGTCGTTCTCGGCGAGGTTGACCTCCACCGGGCGGTCGGGCAGCAGGACGGCCATGGTGGCCTGGCCCTGGCGGCCGTGGGCGACGCGCAGCACCTCGTCCGGGTCGAGGCCGTTCTCCTCGGCCCAGCGCAGCCAGCAGCGTTCGACCACGGCGTCGGAGTTGACCAGGGTGCCGTCCATGTCGAGAAGGAGGGCACGGGGGGTGAAGGTCGTCGCGGGCATCGGGCGGCTCCAAGTGGGGGAAAGATATTGTTCAACAATGATACAAAAGAGTGCCCGGGTGCTTCGAGGGGCCTCAGCCCAGCAGGTGCGCGTTGACCGCGCGAGCCTCCTCGGCCAGCTCGGGCAGCTCCACCAGCTCCACGCCGGCCGCCTCCAGCCGGGCGGCGCCCCGGGTCTCGGCGACGAAGGTGGACGGCTCGCGCCAGGCCACCACCACCCGGGGGACGCCGGCCGTGATCAGCAGCTCGGCGCACGGCACCGGGCGCGAGGCGCGCTGGCCGCAGGGCTCCAGCGAGCTGTAGACGGTCGCACCGCGCAGCCGCGGGTCGCCGGCCGGGAGCTTGCCGAGCGCCGCCTCCTCGGCGTGGTCGTGGCCGTCCGTCTCACGGCTGAACCCCTCGGCCAGCACCGTGCCGTCGGCGGCCACGACCACCGCGCCGACCGAGAACGCGGTCCCCGAGGGCGGGCAGCGCCGGGAGAGCTCGACGGCCCGGCGCAGGAAGGCCAGGTCGGCGGCGCGGGGGTCGGTCGCGGGGCTGGGGTCGGTCACGGGGCGGGCTCCTTCGGGGCGTACCTGAGCAGGACGACATCGCCCACCGTACGGGCCTCCAGCAGCCGCATCCGGCGGGCGGGTCCGCCGGGGAAGTGCGCCGGGCCGACGAACCGCGGCGCCCCCGCCTGGCCGACCAGCAGCGGCGCCACCACCAGCTGGAGCTCGTCCGCCAGCCCCTGGGCCAGGAACTGGGTGTGCACCCCGCTGCCGCCCTCCACCATCAGCCGCCGCACCCCGCGCGCACCGAGGTCGTCCAGCACCGCGCCCGGCTCCACCGCCGCGCCGAGCGCCACCACCTCGGCCAGCCCGTCCAGCTCCGGCCGCAGCACGGCGGCCCCGGCGTCCGTGGTGTAGACGAGGCGTTCGCCGCCGGTGTGCCAGAACCGCAGCGAGCGGTCCAGCCGGCCGCTCGCGCTGAGCGTCACCTTCAGCGGGTACTCCGGGCGGCCCGCCGCGCGGCGGGCGGCGCGCCGCCCGGGGTCGTTGACCAGCAGCCGGGGGTTGTCGGCCCGCAGGGTGTTGCCGCCGACCAGGACCGCGTCGCTCGCGGCCCGTTCGGCGTCCACCCGGTCGAAGTCGTCCGGGCCGGAGAGCAGCAGCCGCTCGGGGGAGGCGTCGTCGAGGTGCCCGTCGAGCGACATCGCGGCGCTCAGCAGGACGAAGGGGCGCGGCGCGGGCATGGTGGAACCGTTCTGTGAGGCGTCTGCCCGTCCACGGTACGGCCCGGTGGACGGGAAGTGGACGGGCGAGGGCCGGTGTTCGCCGGACGGTCCGCTGCCGTCGGGGCGGCGTTCGCCGACGGGCCCCACCCTGGTCCGGACCTCGCACCGCCCACCACGTCGAAGGGCAGTCACCGTGTCCCGTCCCTCCCGCCGCCTGCTGCCACTGGCCGTCGCCGCCGCCGCCCTGCCGCTGCTCGCGGTGCCGGCCGGCCCCGCCTCCGCCGCGGCCTACGGCACCCCGACGATCACGCTCTCCGCCGCCTACCTGTCCGGCGCGGTCGGTGCCACCGGCGATCCGACGGTCACCGTCACGGTCGCCCAGAGCGGCGCCCCGGTCTCCTCGCTCACCGTGGCCGCCACCGCCAGCACCCGCACCTCGGTGGCCCGGACCGGCGACGTCACCGTCGCCGGCACCGGCTCCGCCCGCACCCTCGCGGTGGCCGCGCAGGGCGTCGGCTACACCGACCTCACCGTCAAGGTCACCGGTCTCGGCGGCAAGACCGCGTCGAAGACGCTGCACTACGCGGCCTCGGCGGCCGTGCAGCACTCGGCGGACAGCCGCTACCTGACCGGCTCCAGCGACGCCTCGGCGGCGGTGGACGCGGGCAACGGGTACATCGTGGTGGCCGACGACGAGTCCAACGTGCTGCGCCTGTACGACCGCAACGCCTCCGGCGCGCCCGTGCGCACCTGGGACTTCTCCTCGGCGCTCGGCGTCACCAAGGAGATCGACATCGAGGGCGCCACCCGGGTCGGCAACACCGTCTACTGGACCGGCTCGCTGGGCAACAACAAGGACGGCGAGATCAAGACGGCCCGGCACATCGTCTTCGCCACCACCGTCACCGGCTCGGGCGCCACCACCCAGCTCTCGCTCGCCGGTTCCTCCTCCGTGCTGCGCGGCGACCTGATCAACTGGGACCGCGCGCACGGCGACCGCTACGGCTTCGCGGCCGGCTCGGCGGCCGGCGAGGTGCCCAAGCAGGTCGACGGCTTCAACGTCGAGGGCCTGGAGTTCGCGCCGGGCAGCACCACCACCGCGTACGTGGGCTTCCGCGCGCCGCTCACCCCGGCGGTCACCGGCGGCCGGGCACTGCTCGTGCCGGTCACCAACTTCCCGTCGCTGCTCAGCGGTTCGCACGCCACCTTCGGCGAGCCGGTCGAGCTGGACCTCGGCGGGCTCTCGGTGCGGGACCTGCGGCGCAACGCGCTCGGCCAGTACCTGATCGTGGCCGGCTCCTGGGCGGCGGACGACAACTCCGACCCGTACGCGCTCTACCGCTGGGACGGGCAGCCCGGCTCGCAGCCCGTCAAGCTGCTCGACCTGCCCACCTCCGACGCGGGCGGCTGGGAGGCCGCGCCGGACGTCCCGGACCTCACCGCCCCCGGTGCCCGGGTGCAGCTGATCACCGACAACGGCTCGGCCGTGCTCTACAACGACGGCATCGAGGCGAAGGACCTGGCCAACCCGGAGTTCAAGAAGTCCCGCACCACCTGGTTCACCGTCAACTAGGCGCCGCGGCAGGGCCGCCGGCCCCCGCGTGGACGAAGCGTCGTCCACGCG
>NZ_JBHVER010000138.1:0-22600 GCF_042802195.1 Kitasatospora sp. NPDC057500
ACGCACCGGCCGGCCCCGCCGCCCCGGCGGGCGCGCGGCGCTGCGTGCCGCTCAACCGCCGCCCGCCCAGGCCCGCCCGCGCCGCCGAGTCGCGGTCGGGCCGGTGGCGGCCGTGATGGCGGCCGTCGCCGGGACGGGCGTGATCGCCGCGCTGACCGGCGCCGGGTACGCCGTGTACCGGGGCGAGGAGGGGGCCGACGCCGGCGCCCGGGCGGTCGCCTACGAACCGTTGGTCGCCGCGGAGGCGGGCGACCGGAACGGCATCCAGGTGCCCGGCGCGGGCGCCGTCGGCCCGGACCAGGTCCCGGCCGCGGCCGACCCGGCCCGCGCGGCCACGGCCGACCCCGCGTCCACCACCGCGCCCGTGCCGACCGCCTCCGTGACGCCGTCGGCCCCGGCCGCCGCCCCGGGCCGGAGCGACTCCGCGCCGCCGCCCGCCCCGGCCGCGAGCACGGCACCCGGCTCCACCGCCGACCCGCAGACGCCGACCGCCCCCGCGACGGCCACCGCCGCCGCCACCGCTTCAGCCACGGCCACCGCCACGGTCACCGCCAGGCCGACGACGACCGCCCCGCGCCGGACCACCACCGGCAACCCGGGCGGCTCCGCCAACGGCTCCTTCGCCCAGCAGGTGGTCGACCTGGTGAACGTCCAGCGCTCGCAGGCCGGCTGCGGGCCGCTCGGCGTCGACGCCCGGCTGACCGCCGCCGCCCAGGTCCACAGCGACGACATGGCCAACCGCGGCTTCTTCGACCACGCCAGCCCCGAGGGCAAGCACGCCGACCACCGCATCGAGGCGGCCGGCTACCGCTGGAGCACCTGGGGCGAGAACATCGCCCGCGGCCAGAAGGACCCGGCGGCGGTGATGGAGTCCTGGATGAACAGCCCCGGCCACCGCGCCAACATCCTCAACTGCTCCTTCCAGCAGATCGGCGTGGGCGTGCGGACCGGCTCCGGCGGGCCCTGGTGGACCCAGGTCTTCGCCGCACCGTCCTGACCCCCGCCCGGCCCGATTTTCCGAATCAACGCGAATTGTTGTTATCTGATCACTCCCCAGAGGTCTCCGAGGAGGCAGCGGCGGACGGACGACAGCAAGACGGAGTGCGGACCCATGAACGTTGACGTGCAGAGCAGGACCGGGACGACCCTGGTGCTCGCGGCCCAGGCGGGCGACCCGCAGGCGCGCGAGGCGCTGGTGGCCGCCTGGTTCCCGCTGGTCTACAACGTCGCCGGCCGGGCGCTCAACGGCCACGCCGACGTCGACGACGTCGCCCAGGAGACCATGATCCGGGCCCTGGACGGCCTGGAGGGCCTGCGCGACCCGGAGGCGTTCCGGTCCTGGCTGGTCGCGATCACCATGAACCAGGTCCGCAGCCGCTCGACCGGCCAGCAGCAGGCGGCCGTCGGCGGTCTGGACGAGAGTTGGGAGCTGGCCGACCCGCGCGCCGACTTCACCGACCTCACCATCCTCCGGCTCGGCCTCTCCGGTCAGCGCCGGGAGGTCGCCGAGGCCACCCGCTGGCTGGACCCGGACGACCGGGAACTGCTCGCCCTGTGGTGGCTGGAGGCCGCCGGGGAGCTGACCCGCGCCGAACTCGTCGAGGCGCTCGACCTGACGCCGCAGCACGCCGCCGTCCGCGTCCAGCGGATGAAGAAGCAGCTGGAGGCCGGCCGGGTGGTGGTCCGCGCGCTCGGGGCCTACCCCCGCTGCCCGGACCTCGCCGAGCTGACGACGGGCTGGGACGGCACCCCGGACTCGGTCTGGCGCAAGCGCATAGCCCGGCACATCCGGGGCTGCGCGGCCTGTGACGGGCTGGGACGCGACCTCTTCCCGGCCGAGGGACTGCTGGCCGGGCTGGCACTGGTCCCGGTGCCGATGGACGCCCCGAGCGGGCTCGCCCTCCAGGCCGCGGGCGCGGCGGTCGGCGGGACCCCGGCCTCCGGTGGCGCCTCCGCCGGTGCGTCCGGCTCGGGCTCCGGCGCCGCCTCCGGATCGGACGGCGCGGCGGTGGGCGCACCGCCCGCAGACCCGGCCGGCGGCGCGGGCGGCCGGGCCGGGCTCGCGCGCCGGAAGACCGTGCTGGCGGGCGGAGCGGCGGCCGTGCTCGCCGCGGCGACGCTCGCGATGGTCTGGCCCCAGCACACCGGGCCGGGCGACCCCGGCCCCGAACCGGCCGCCCCGGCCACCGCCCCCGACGGCCCGGCGCAGACGGCCGCGGCGCCTGCGGCGCCGACACCCGGGGCGCCGGTCCCCGGGACCCGGACGCCCTCGCGGCCGGCCCGACCGCGAGCCCGAGCAGCGCCAGGCCGAGCACCACCCCGGGGGGTGCCGCCAACCTGGAGCGCCAGCTGGTCGACCTGGTGAACGCCGAGCGGGCCAGGCGCGGCTGCGCCCCGCTGCGGATCGACCCCAAGCTGCACGCCGCCGCGCAGAAGCACTCGGACGACATGGTCGCCCGCTCCTACTTCGACCACCTGGCCCCCGGCGGCGGCCGGGCGGACGCCCGGCTGACCGCCGCCGGCTACCGCTGGTCGCAGTGGGGCGAGAACCTCGACCGGGGACCGAGCTCCCCGGCCGTGGTCTTCTCCCGCTGGATGGACGGCGGCATCCACCAGTCGAACATGCTGGACTGCGCGTTCAAGGACGTCGGCATCGGTGTGGCGACCGGCCCCGGGGGTCACTACTGGACCCAGGACCTCGGCACCCCGCTCGGCTGACGGGGCCGTCACCGGCGGGCCGTCAGGTTTGTCAGAGCGGCAGGCCGACCAGACCGGGCGCCTCGCCCGTGACGTGGCCGGTCGCCTGGCCGACCACGGCGCCGGCGTCCCCGACCTGCCCCGGCAGGGCGTCCGGAACCGAGGCGAGCGGCCCGCCCCGGAGCGGTCCGGTCAGGTCGCCCTGGCCGCCGAGGGCGGTGGCGTGGGCACTGGGGGCGGTCAGGGAGGCCACGACGCCGACGGCGAGCGAGGCGACGGCGAGCATGCTGCGCTTCTTCATGCCCCGCACAACGACGTTCCGCCACCTGGGTTACGGCCCGACCGCTTTCCGGGGGCGCGCGGCCTCGGCGGCGCGCCCCCGGGATCACTGCGACAGGCCGGTCGGGAGCAACGGGCGGACCGAGGCGAACGTCTTCTCCACGGTCGTGAGGGTCGCCGCCGACGGGCCGCGCAGACAGGCCGTCAGCTCGACGACCGCGTTGCCCCTGTTCGGCGAGTACGGCCGGTACCCGCGGTTCTGCTGGGTGCCGCCCCAGGCGGTGCACTCCTCGTCGGGGGGGATGCTCGCCAGCGCTCCCGCTTCGCCCGGCTCCCCGCCCGGGACGTCCTGCTCGCGGACCATCCGGATCGAGATCAGCACGCCGTCGACGTCGAGGGCCCCCGAGGCGATGCAGACCGGCAGGCCGGTGCGGCCCGGACAGGCGGCCGGGACGGCGATCCGCTGGGAGGAGAGGTAGCCGACCGGATCGCCGGATCCGGCGGCGGGCCGCTTCGTGAGGTCGTACCAGTCCGCCGGGACGTCGACCACCAGGTCGGCCATCCCGCTGAACCGCACCGTCTTCACCCCGGCGGATCCGCCGACCGTCGGTCCGGAGGAGGCCGGTCCGGGGGCGGCCGGGCTGAGCGCGGTGTCCGGCGGCCCGGGTGCCAGCGCGGGGGCCGCCACCAGGACCGCCGAAGTCAGGCCGATCGCCAGTCCGCCCGCGAGGGCGGCCCGGCGACGCCGTCGGCGGGTGCGGGCCACCCGGCCCAGCACGCGTTCCATCCGGTCCTCGGGAGCGGAGAGGTGCGGGGCGGCCAGCTGGAGCAGCACCCGCAGCTCGTCCGCCACCTCCCGGTCCTCGGCGGTCAGCCCGGTGTCCTCGTCGGCGCCTTCCCCTGCCCTGGGGTCCCGCGCGGCGAACTCAGACCCCGTCACGACGTCCCCCGTCCAGGAGCAGTTCCGGGGCGGGCAGCCGGCCGCGCAGCGCCCGCAGCGCGCGGTGCGTCTGGCTCTTGACGGTGCCCGTGCTGCAGCCCAGCGCCTCGGCGGTGTCCTCCACACTGAGGTCCTCGAAGAAGCGCAGCACCACCACCGCCCGCTGCCGCGCCGGTAGCGCCCGGACGGCGGCCACCACCACCTGGCCCATCAGCAGGTCGTCGAACGGGTCCTCGGCGGTCGGCGGCTCGGGCAGCCTGTCGTGCGGCAGCTCCCCGTGCCAGCGGCGGCGCCACCACGAGACGTGCGCGTTCACCAGCACCCGGCGGACGTACGCCTCGGGCCGGTCGATGGCGATCTGCTCCCAGCGCGGCCACACCTTGGCGAGCGCCGTCTGCAGCAGGTCCTCGGCCAGGTGCGCGTCGCCGGTCAGCAGCCAGGCCGTCCGGAGCAACCGGGGGCTGCGGGCGGCGACGAACTCCTCGAAGTCCGGTGTCGCGCCCTTCATCCTGCCGTCCCTGCCATGCTGTTCCCGCCGCCGTCTCCGTCACCCGTGCCGCCACATCGGTGGCGGCGGTCCTACCGGTCGGCCGTGGCCGCCGGATCGTCGCTGTCGTTCTCACGGCTGCTCAACGCGCTGGGGGGCGTTCCGGGTTGTCCGGTCGGCGGGGCCGTTTTCCCGGGCCGCTCCGGGCCCGGTGCGGCGGGTCGTCGGGAGCGCGGAGGCGGGGCGGTGGAGGGCGCCGGAGCGCGGCCCGGCACCGACGGGTGCGGACCGGGTGCGGACCGGGCGCGGACGCTGGACGGCCCGCGAGCCGGCCGGGACTCGGCCGGGCGGCGGGCGGGCCGTGGCCACCACGATCCGCCCCCCGCAGCCGGCCGCCAAGGGCGCGCGGAGGGCGCCCGGTGGCACCCGCAGGGCGCGCCGGGTACGGCCGCCCGTCCGCCTCGCGCCGCCCCGCCCGGGCCGCCACCCCGGCCGCCGCCCGGAGCGTCCCCTCAGAGCGTCCCGGTCCCGCGCGGCGCGCCTCCCGCCCGCTCGGCGGCGCCGGGATCGACCGGGTTCACCGTCCAGTCGGGGTGGCCCGGCATCGGCGGGGTCCGCTCGCCGTAGAGCCACTCGCGCAGGAAGTCGCCCAGCGGCTGCCCGGAGACCTCGTCGGCCACGCGCAGGTAGTCGGCGGTGGTGGCCGTGCCGTGGCGGTGGCGGCGCAGGAAGGACCGCTCGATCCGGTCGAACACCTCCTGGCCGACCCGCTCCCGCAGGGCGAACAGCACCAGCGCGCCGCCGGTGTACCGCTGGCTGTCGAACAGCGTCGCGGCGGTCGGCACGGCCACCGGACCGGAGTCGTGGCGCCACTGGTCGCCCTGGGCGTAGACGCTGCGCATCCGGTCGGTGAGCGTGGTGGAGCCGCCGGAGTCCGGCCAGCCGCGCTCGTAGCGGTACATCAGGCCGTAGAAGTCGGCATGGCCCTCGTTGAGCCACAGGTCGGCCCAGGTGCCCGGGGTGACGCTGTTGCCGAACCAGGAGTGCACCAGCTCGTGCATCATGTGCGAGCCGATCAGCCGCTCCGGCTGGCGCAGGAAGTTCGGCTTGTAGAGCGTCAGCGTCTGCGTTTCCAGCCCGGTGAAGCCGAACGCCGCCGGGTCGTCGGTGTCGGCGGGCAGCAGGCCGTACGTCTCCAGCGGGAACGGCCCGAGGTGCTGCTCGGCCCACGCCAGCTGGCCGGGCGTCAGGGCCAGCGCCGGTTCCAGGTCGGCGGCGCGCGCGGCGGGCACGACGTCGCGCAGCGGCAGCCCGTCCGGGCCCTGCCGCTCGCGGACCGTGTAGCGGCCCACCGAGGCCTGGAGCAGCTCGGTGGCCATCGGCTCGCGCGAGACGTACCGCCGGGTGGTGGTGCCGTCGGGGTGCGGCTCGGTGGCGGTGAGCAGGCCGTTGGCCACGCCGAGGAGCTCGTCCGGCGCGGTGACGGCGATGGTGAAGCGGGCCTTGTCGCCCGGCCGGTCGTTGCACGGGAACACGGTGTGCGCGCTGTCCGGCTGCCCGGCCACCGCGAACCCGTCTGGCGTCACCACCCACCCGGTGTGCGGCAGCGCGGCGCGCGGGTCGGCGCGGTACTCGACCTCCACCCGCAGCACGGTGCCCGCCCGCACCGGTCGGGCCGGCCGCACGGTCAGCTTCTCGTCGTGCGCCAGGAACCGGGCGTTGCGGCCGTCGACCCGCACGGCGCGCACCTCCAGGCCCAGCGCGTCCAGCTCCAGCTCCGTCAGCCGGGTCAGCGCGCGGGCGGTCAGCACGGTGGTGCCGTCGACCGTGCGGGTCGCGGGGCGGTAGTCGAACGCCAGGTCGTAGCCGAGCGCGTCGTAGTCGGTGGTGCCGAGCGAGGGGAACACGGGGTCCCCGCCGGCCGCGCCGGCCGCGGCCGGGAACGCCGCCAGCGGCAGCGCCGCCAGCGCGAGCGCGGCGGCGAGGACGGAACGGTGCCCGGAACGGTGCCCGGAACGGTTCCTGGACAAGGGCGATCACCTCTCTGGCTGTCGTACGGACCCGCGTCCGGCCCCTGGCGGGACCGGTCCCGTTGAGCGATCCTCCGAGCACGGAACGTAGCAGAGGGCTCCGACAGTCCGGCCGACACGCGGCATCGCCCGGACGGCGCACTGTGGTGGCCGGGCGGCTGCGCAGTGTCATACCGTCGAAGAGCCCCGCCCCCTGACGGACGGGGCCACGGCCGCCGGAGCGCCTGGCCAGGACCGGCGGCCGTACTCGTGCCCGCACGCCGCGCCCGCCCCCGCCGACTCGTAGGCTGGGTGGCCGCGCCGACCGCCCCGCAGCCCCGCCGGCGCACCGGACCGGCAGGAGCGCGCCCGTGAGCAGCCCGAACTTCGTGGTGATCGGCGAGTGCGTCGCCGACGTCGTCCGCACCGGCGACGGCGCGCCCGACACCGTCCACCCGGGCGGCAGCCCGGCCAACGTCGCGTACGGGCTGGCGCGGCTGGGGGAGCCGGTCGCGCTGCTCACCGAGCTGGCCGACGACCCGTACGGGCGGCTGATCCGCGCCCACCTGGAGTCGGCCGGCGTCGCCCTGCTGCGCGAGCCGTCGGCCGGGGACGGTGGTCCGCGCACCCCCTCGGCGGTGGTGCGGCTGGACGCCGAGGGGCGGGCGCACTACGCCTTCGACATCGGCTGGACGCTCCCGGCCGTCGACCTCCCCTTCCCGCCGGGGCACCTGCACATCGGCTCGATCGCGGCCGTCACCGCGCCCGGCGCGGCGGCGGTGCTCGCCCTGGCCGAACGGTGGCGCGGCCGGGCCGGCGTCAGCTACGACCCCAACGTGCGTCCCGCGCTGATGGGCGGGCACGCCGAGGCCGTCCGCCGGGTCGAGCGCTGCGTGGCGCTCAGCGACCTGGTCAAGGCGAGCGACGAGGACCTCGCCTGGCTCTACCCCGACCGCACCCCGGAGCAGGCCGCCCGCCACTGGCTCGGCCTCGGCCCGGCCACCGTCGCCGTGACCCGCGGCCCCGCCGGCGCCTTCGCACTCACCGCCGACGGCCGCCGCGCCGAGGCCCCGGCCCGCCCGGTCGAGGTCGCCGACACCGTCGGCGCCGGCGACGCCTTCACGGCCGCCCTCCTCCACGCCCGCCGCGCCGGCGCCCCCCTCGCCACCGCCCTCGCCCACGCCACCGCCGCCGCCACCCTCACCGTCACCCGCCCCGGCGCCACCCCGCCGGACACCGCCGAGCTCGCCGCCGCCCTGGGCGGCTGGTGCGGCGGCTGAGCGGGGTCCACCGGGCCGTCGTTCGACCGGGTCCGCGAGGAAGCGGCTGCGCCGGTGCGCCTCAGCGGTAGTCGGTCAGGCCGTCCGCGAGCTCTTCCCCGTCTCCGTCGCGGAGGGCGTAGAGGGCCTGTTGCAGAGCGAAGGTGCCGCGGATCGCCGCGATGCGGGCGGTGAGTCCGTGGTCCGACGCGCCGCCCAGGGCGAGCACCCGTTCCACGAGCCCGGCACCGTGGCCGGCGCCGATGGCTGCGAGGTCCTCGGCCGGGTCGCCGAGTGCGACGCCGTCCCAGTCGAGTACTCCGGCGAGGCGGGGCAGGCCGTGCTTCCACTCCCACAGGACGTTCTCGGCGCCGAGGTCGCCGTGCACCACCGTTCGGGTGAGGTGGGGAAGGCCGTCGAGTGCTGCCAGCTCTCGCTCGGCCCGTAGCCGGCCGCTCTCGGACATGAGCCGGAACAGCTCCGCGCGCACGCTCTCCGCGAAGCGGCCCCACTGGTCCGCCGGCGCCCGGGGCAGTGCTGCTCGTACGGTCTCGTCGACGCCGGCACGGGCCAGGGCACCCAGCAGTGTCGCGTACTGGGCCGCCACGGTGTCGGCCACCCGGGGATCGTCGAGCGCGTCGGCCCGGAGCGGTTCCCCGGGGATGCGGGTGAGCACCAGGAACGGCACCTCGTCGGCGCCGTGGGCTCCGCCCCGGACCAGCGGTTCGGGTGTGCGGAAGCCGAGGTCGAGCTCGGCGAGCAGGCGTAGTGCGGCAGCGCGCTCGGGCAGCCGGGCGGCCGCCGCCCGGGTGCGGGGCAGGCACACGACGCGGTCCGAACCGATGACCACGTCGTGGAACTGCCCCTGTCGCACCGGGAGACCGTCCGGTTCGTCGTCGGGAAGCAGTCGGCGCAGCAGAGCGCCGTGCGTCTTGCGGATGTCCACCAGGGTGACCTCTGGATCCTTCGATGGGCGGAGGCGGGTGAGGCTGCAGTCGGGCGGGCCGTGCCGACGCAGGCGGGTGCGTGCGGGCCCCGCAGGGCGGGGTCAGGGGGTGGGGGCGCCCAGGGCGTGGGTCCGCTGGGTCCCGGAGTCGAAGGCGCGGGCGGAGTCGAAGGTGCCGGTGAGGTCGGGGTGGCGGCCGAGGAGGGCGTGGGTGAGGGTGACGGCGTCCGGGGTGAGGCGGCGGGTGAGGCCGAGGTGGGGGGACCAGCGGCCGGGGACGTAGTGCGGGTCGGGGGCCTCGGCGTGCTCCAGGACCTCCCAGACGCGGTGGTGCAGCCGCAGCAGGTCGAGCGTCGGGACGACCGACCAGCTGAGCACCCGGCGCCGGCTGCGGGCGGCGAAGGAGAGCAGCCCGGTCAGGCGGACGGTCAGCGGCAGGGCGTCGGCGAGGAGTTCGTCCAGCTGCTCGCCCGCCCCGGCGGGCATCCGGGCGCAGGCGGCCAGGGTGAGGTGGGGGCGGTGGCCGGGGTGCGGGTTGTGGGCGAGGCTGTCCACCCCGCCGTCGGCGAGCTGCCGCCAGACGGCGCGCACGGCGCGGTCCAGCGGCGGGTCGCAGAGCAGCTCAACGGTCTGCACGGCCGAGGTCCTTGGCGTACCAGATCTCGGCGTACGGGCGCTCGCTGTAGGCGGGGACCTCCCGGTACCCGTGCCGGGTGTACAGCGTGCGGGCCTCGACCAGGTCGAGCCGGGTGTCCAGGACGATCCGCTCGGCGCCGAGCGTCCGCGCCGCCTCGTCGACGGAGGTCATCAGCCGCTTGCCGCCGCCGGTGCCGCGCCGGGCCGGGCGGACGTAGACCCGGGTCAGCTCGACGGTGGCGGCGTCGACGACCCGCAGCCCGGCGCAGGCGGCGGGCTCGCCGTCGTACCGGCCGAGCAGGAAGACGCCGGTGGGCGGCGAGAGGTCGTCGCTGGGGGAGCCGGCGAGGCCGGTCTCGATCTCCTCGGGCGTCCCCTCCCGCCCGAGGTGCAGCCGGTAGTAGCTGTTGGCGACGTCGGTGTAGTAGTCGCGCAGCAGCGCCAGGGACTCCGGGGAGCCGACATCGGCGGGCGCGATCGCCCAGAGTCCGGTCGTACCGCGCTGCGTGCTGATCGTCATGCGCGCATTATCGGGCTCCCGGCGCCCCCGCCGCGAGCCGTTCTCGATCATGGCCGCCCCGGTGGGCCGGGCGGGTGACGGGGGGATTGGCCGGTGGGCGTGGCGGGGGAGCAGTGGGGCTATGGACAGACCATCAGATAGTCGTATTAGTGGGGGGTGGGCGGGGCGCGGGCGTCGGCGGGGGCGGAACGGGCTGGTCGCGGCGGTCTGCCTGGCCGCCGCGGTGGCGGGGTGCGGCGGGCCGGGCGGGGGCGGTGCGGCGCCGTCGGCCGGGCGGACCGGGGCGAGCGCGGCGGCGGACCGGGGCGGGCCCCGCCCGCCCGCGGCGCCGCTGGTGCTGCCGGGGCCCGCCAGGGCGGAGGAGGAGACCAGCAGCGAGGCGGTGGCCCGCAAGGCGGAGGCGGCCAGGGCGGTGCTGGAGACCGCGGCGCGCTGGGGCCTGGCGCAGCCGCCGCTGCCCGCCCCGCCGAGCCCGGCGAGCCGCCCCGCGCTGTCCGCCGCCCAGGGCGTGAAGCTCGCGGACGGGCTGCCGCCGGTGGTCTACCGGGTGCCCACCGAGGAGCGGATCGTCTTCCTGACCGTGGACGACGGTGCCGAGAAGGACCCGGAGTTCAACCGGATGGCCGCCGAGCTGGGCGTCCCGCTGTCCACCTTCGTCGCGGACTACCTGGCCCGCTCCGACTACGGCTACTTCCGCCGCTTCGCCGCCCAGGGCGACGCGGTGAACAACCACACCGTCAACCACCGCAACCTCAAGCTGCTCGGCTACGCCACCCAGCGCGAGGAGATCTGCCGCCAGCAGGACCAGCTGGAGGAGCAGATCGGCATCCGCCCGCGGCTGTTCCGCCCGCCCTACGGCGAGTACAACGAGGACACCCTGCGGGCGGCCGCCTCCTGCGGGATCGAGGCGGTGCCGCTGTGGAACGAGGAGGCGTTCCCGGACCGCATCGAGTACCGCTACGAGGACCGGCGGCTCCACCCGGGCGACATCATCCTCACCCATTTCCGCGGCGCCGACCTGTGGAGCGGCAGCATGCCCGACCTGCTGCGCAGGGTGGTCGACGAGGTGACCGCGCAGGGCTTCGCGCTGGCCCGGCTCGACGACTACCTGTAGCGGGGCCGGGGGCGTCAGCCGAGCGAGAGGGCGTCCAGGTACACCCAGGCGCCCTCGTGCCGCACGAACCGGCTGTGCTCGGTGAGGACACCCTCCTCCTGCCCTTCCGTGTAGTGGGCCCGGAAGGCCACCGTGCCCTCGGCGTGGAACGGCCCGCCCTCGGTGGTGGAGAGCACCTCCAGCCGCTGCCAGCGCAGGCCCGGGTCGAAGTCGACCGAGTCCGGCCGGGTGTCCGGGTGCCAGGTGCGCAGCAGGTACGCCTCGTCGCGGGCGGCGAAGGCGCTGTAGCGCGAGCGCATCAGGCTCTCCGCGGTGGTCGCGGCGCCCTGCCCGCGGTGCAGCCGGCCGCAGCAGTCGGCGTAGCTGGCGGGCAGGCCGCAGGGGCAGGGCGAGGAGGGCAGCAGGCGCGGCGCGGGGGTGGTGGCGCGGGCGTCGGATCGGCGTCGGGACATGGGGCCATTGTGGCGCCTCGCGGGGGCCGCGCGTGCCGGGCGGCCGGCCGGGGCCGTCCCGGAACGCCGTGGGCGGGTGCCCGGGACGGGGAGGCCGCCGGCCCGGGGCCGGAACGCGGCCGGTGCCCCAGGCGTCCGGGACAGCGGATGACGGATCTTGGGAGGCGTGCCCGGCACCCGCCGGGCGCCGGTCCCGTTCGCGTACTCCCGGAGCCCGCCATCACCATCCCGATCGATTGACTGTCCTCGGACAATGTAAAGTCCGGAAATCTGCTTGCGGCGTCGGCAGGGCGCACGGGTGGCGTAGCTGACGGACCGTTGGCGAGAACGGTAGCGGTCCGAACTGACCCTGCCAAGGGGGCGTCGAGGGGGCTGACAATCTGTAAGAAATCGCCAACGAACCGTCACGCTTCAGTACCGCTGACGGGGGAGAAGAGGGTGATCTTTCCGGCATATCGAACGAGTGGCGGAAATGTGCTGGTGATTCGTAGATCTTTACCCCACCATCTCCCAGGGCACACCGCCCATTTCTCGCCGACCACAAGTCGATGCAGCAGCACCCCTCGGGAGAGAGTGATGAGTTCGACGGAACTTCCCCCGCTGGATCCGGCCGCGCCACTGGCCGCCCTGATAGCCGCGCAGGTCAGACGGACCCCGGACGCCACCGCCGTGATCGACGGCACGCGCCGGCTGACCTATCGTGAGCTGGACGCCGCGGCCGACGCGGTGGCGGGCCGGCTGGCCGCCGCCGGCGTACGCGCCGAGACGCTGGTCGGGGTCTGCCTACCGCGGACGGCCGACCTCGTGGTCAGCCTGCTGGCGGTGCTCCGGGCCGGCGGCGCCTACGTGCCGCTCGACCCGGCCTACCCACGCGACCGCCTCGAACTGGTCATCGGCGACGCGCAGGCCCCCGTGGTGGTCACCGACCGCGCCCACGAGCACCTGCTGAACGGCGCCGGCGCCACCCTCCTGCACGTCGACGGCGAGAGCCCCGCCGCCCCGCTCGACCCGGCCGCCGGGCGGCCCACCACCGGCGACGCCGCCACCGACGCGCTCGCCTACGTGCTCTACACCTCCGGCTCCACCGGCCGCCCCAAGGGCGTCTCGGTCACCCAGCGCGGCGTCAACGCCATGCTCCGCTGGGCCGCCGGCACCTACACCGCCGCCGACCTCGCCGGCGTGCTGTTCGGCACCTCCGTGTGCTTCGACATCTCGGTGTACGAGCTGTTCCTCCCGCTCTCCGTCGGCGGCACGATCGTCGTCGCCGAGAACGTCCTCGCCCTGCCCGAGCTGCCCGCCCGGGACGAGGTCACCCTGGTCAACACCGTGCCCAGCGCCATGGCGGCGCTGCTGCGCGGCGACGGCCTTCCCGGCGGCGGGGGTCTGCCGGGCACCGTGCGCGTGGTCAACCTGGCCGGCGAGGCGCTGCCCCGCCACCTCGCCGACAAGGTCCACGCCCAGCCCCACGTCGAGCGCCTCTACAACCTGTACGGGCCCACCGAGGACACCGTCTACTCCACCTGGTCGCTGGTCGCCCGCGACACGGACGGCGAGCCGGTCATCGGCCGCCCCCTCGACGGCACCCTCGGCCACGTCCTCGACGAGCACCGCGCCCCGGTGCCCGACGGCGGCATCGGCGAGCTCTACCTCTCCGGCGAGGGCCTGGCCCGCGGCTACCACGGCCGCCCCGACCTCACCGAGGAGCGCTTCGTCCACGTCGACGGCGTGCGCTGCTACCGCACCGGCGACCTGGTCCGCCGGCTGCCCGACGGCGACCTGGAGTACCACGGGCGCGTCGACCACCAGGTGAAGGTCCGCGGCTTCCGCGTCGAGCTCGGCGAGATCGAGGCCGTGCTGGCCGGCCACCCCGCCGTCGAGGCCGCCGCCGCCGTCGTCCAGTGCGACGAGGCCGGCGACTACCTGGCCGCCTTCGTCCAGCCCGCCCCCGGCGCCGCCGAGCCGACGCCCGCCGAGCTGCGCGCCCACTGCGCCGCCGCCCTGCCGGGCTACATGGTGCCGCTGGCCGTCGCCGTCCTGGCCGCGATGCCGCTCACCCCCAACGGCAAGACCGACCGCAAGGCGCTGCCCCCGGTCGCCCGCAGCCGCGGCGGGCACGAGCTGTTCGTCGCCCCCCGCACCCCCGTCGAGGCCCGGATCGCCGAGCTCTGGCAGGGCCTGCTCGGCGTCCCCGAGGTCGGCGTCCACGACGTCTTCCTCGACCTCGGCGGCCACTCCCTGCTCGCCGCCGGCCTGCTCGCCCGGATCGAGCGCGAGTTCGGCACCCGGGTACCGCTCGCCGAGTTCTTCGCCGCCCCCACCGTCGCCGCCCTCGCCGTACGGGCCGCCAACGGCGGCGGCGGGCGCGCCTCCGTAGAGCCGCCCCGGCGCGAGGCCGAACTGCCCGCCCGCGCCACCGACTTCCAGCGCGAACTGTGGCTGCACGAGTCCATGCAGCCGCACAGCCCGCTCTACAACGTGCCGCTGCGGATCCGCGCCGAGGGGGCCCTCGACCGCGAGGCGCTCGGCCGCGCGCTCACCGAGGTCGTCCGCCGCCACGAGGCGCTGCGCACCGCGCTGAGCGGGGCTCCGATCCCCACCGAGCACGACCCGGTCATCGCCGACGTCCGCCCGCCGTACACCGTCGAGGTCCCGCTGCTGGACCTCACCGGGCCGCACGGCGCGGTCGCCGACGAGGAGACGGTCGACGACGCGCTGCGCGCCGAGGCCGCCCGCCCGCTCGACCTGCCGAACGGCCGGCTGCTGCGCGCCCTCGCCGTGCGCACCGCCGAGGACCGGCACGAACTGCTGTTCACCGTGCACCACGCCGCGATGGACGGCTGGGCCGCCGGGCTGTTCCTCGCCGAGGTCGCCCGCGCCCACCAGGACGGCGAACTGCCCGAGCCCGCGCTCCAGCTGTCCGACGTCGCCCGCTGGGAGGAGCGCAACGTCGCGGCCGGCCGCGAGGCCGCCGAACGCTGGGGCGAGCGGCTGCGCGGCATCGAGGGCGACCAGCACCTGCCCGGCGACCGCCCGCACCCCAACCCGCAGGACATCGCCGGCCGCCGGATCGCCCGCCGGCTCGACGCCGCGCTCGTCACCGGCGTCGAGAAGTGGGCCGCGCAGGAGGGCGCCAGCCTCTACATGACGGTGCTCGCCGCCCTCGGCGGCGTGCTGCACCGCTACACCGGCAGCACCGACGTCGCCGTGCTCAGCCCCTTCGCCGTCCGCCCGGTGCCCGAACTGGAGACGGTGCTCGGCTCGCTGATCAACACCGTCGCGCTGCGCTTCGACGTGGCCGGCACCGACACCTTCCGCGAGCTGCTCGCCCGGGTCCGCCCGGCCGTCCTGGAGGCCGCCGAGCACAGCGGGTACCCGTTCGTCGAGCACGCCCGCCGCTCCGGCGGCTCGGCCGGCCTCACCGCCTCGCCGATCTCCCAGGTGCTGCTCGCCGTCCAGAACCACCCGGTGGCCGGCGTCGAACTGCCCGGCCTGCGCCTGACGTTCGTCGCCGAGGTGTGCAACAGCACCGCCAAGACCGACCTCTCGCTGTTCCTGGAGTTCCCGGCCGACGGCCCGCTGCTGTCCGCCGAGTACCGGACCTCCCGCTACGAGGAGCGGTCCGTGCGCGCCGCGCTCGACCACCTGGTCGCGCTGCTCGCCGCCGCCGTCGCCGAACCCGACCGCCCGCTCGGCGAGCTCGCCATGCTCTCCGCCGACGAGGTCGCCGCCGACGAGCCGGTCAACCGCACCGAGGCGCCGGTCCCCGACGCCCGGCTGCACGAACTGGTCGCCGCCCAGGCCGCCCGCACCCCGGACGCGCCCGCCGTGTCCGCCGCCGACGGCACCCTCAGCTACGCCGAACTCGACGCCGCCGGCGACCGGCTGGCCCACCTGCTGGCCGCCCGCGGCGCCGGCCCCGGCAGCCTCGTCGCCGTTGCGGTGCGGCGAGGCCGCCTGCTGCCCGCCGCCCTGCTCGGCGTGCTGCGCAGCGGTGCCGCCTACCTGCCGCTCGACGTCGACCAGCCGCTCGCCCGCAACCGGGGCGTGCTCGACGACGCCGGCGTCACCCTGCTCGTCGCCGAGAGCGCCACGGCCGGCGACGAACTGCTGCACGGCCGCGACAGCGTCCTGGTGGACGGCCCCGAGCACGCCGCCGCCCCCGCCGGAGTGCCCGCCGTCACCGTCGGCCCGGAGGACCCGGCCTACCTGCTGTACACCTCCGGCTCCACCGGCCGCCCCAAGGGCGTCGCCGTGCCGCACCGGGCGATCGTCAACTTCCTGACCTCGATGGGCCGCGAACCCGGCCTCACCGGGCGGGACGTGATGGCCGCCGTCACCACCGTCACCTTCGACATCGCCGGCCTGGAGCTGTGGCTGCCGCTGGTCACCGGCGCCCGGGTGGAGATCGCCGACCGCGCCACCGCCACCGACGGCGCCGCGCTCGGCGCCTGGATCGAGAAGCAGGGCGTCACCCACGTCCAGGCCACCCCCGCCACCTGGCGGATGCTGCTGGAGGCCGGCTGGGCCGGCCGCCCCGGGCTGACCGCCCTGTGCGGCGGCGAGGCACTCACCGCCGACCTCGCCCGCGCCCTGCTCGACCGGGCCGGCGCGCTGTGGAACCTGTACGGCCCGACCGAGACCACCGTCTGGTCCACCGTCCAGCGGGTCACCCCCGAACTCGCCGCCCACGGCGGCGTGGTGGCCCTCGGCGCCCCCATCGCCAACACCCGGCTGCACCTGCTCGGCAGCTCCGGGCAGAGCGTGCCGGTCAACGGCATCGGCGAACTGTGCATCGCCGGCACCGGCGTCGCGCTCGGCTACCACGGCCGGCCCGACCTGACCGCCGAACGGTTCACCGCCGAACCCGGCCGCACCGACGGCGCCCTGATGTACCGCACCGGCGACCTCGCCTGCCGCCGCGCCGACGGCCGCCTGGAGTACCACGGCCGCGCCGACGCCCAGGTCAAGCTCCGCGGCTTCCGCATCGAGCTGGGCGAGATCGAGGCCGCGCTCACCGCCGTCCCCGGCGTCGGCGCGGGCGCCGCCCGGCTGGTCGAGACCCCGGCCGGACCGGCCCTGGCCGGCTACGCCGTCGCCCCCGGCCTCACCGAGGACGCGCTGCGCACCGCCCTGATCGAGCGGCTGCCCGACTACATGGTCCCCGCCGGCCTCGTCCTGCTCGACGCGCTGCCGCTCACCCCGGCCGGCAAGGTCGACCGGGCCGCCCTGCCCGTGCCGCAGCTCGGCGGCGCCGGCGCCCCGCCCGAGGGCGACTGCGAGGAACTGCTCGCCGACCTGTGGACGGAGGTCCTCAAGGTCGAACGGGTCTCCCGGCACGACGACTTCTTCGCCCTCGGCGGCCACTCCCTGCTCGCCACCCGGCTGCTCGCCAGGATCAGGGACACCTTCGAAACCGAACTGCCACTGCGCGTCGTCTTCGAGGACCGGACCCTGGCCGCCCTGGCCCGCCGCGTCGAGGAGCGCCTGCTGGAGGAGATCGACGACCTCGACCTCGACGGCCCGGGCGACCTCGGCGACGACCTCGACCTCGACGAGACCGCCGGGAGCGCCCAGTGATCCACCGCACCGAATCCGGAACCACCGGCAACTCCGGGGAGTCCGGAACCTACAACGCACGCCCGGCCGCCGGCGACACCGGCGCCCGAACGGGGGAGACCGCATGACCGACCAGAACACCGCCGGGACCGTCCCGGAACCGGATCCCGCCGCCAGACGGCAGGAACTGCTGCGCCGCCGCCTCGCCAAGGCCAAGGCCGCCAAGGCGGCGGCCGCGGCCGGCACGGCCGAGCGCCACACCATCACCCCGCGCCCCGAGGGCACCCCGGTGCCGCTCTCCTCGGCCCAGCGCCGGATGTGGTTCCTCGCCCAGTACGAGCCGGACAGCGCCGCCTACCACATCCCGCTCGCCCTGCACCTCGACGGCGAGCCCGACGAGGCCGCCCTCGGCGCCGCCCTCACCGACGTCCTCGCCCGGCACGAGGTACTGCGCACCGTCTACCCGGAGGCCGACGGCGAGGTGCGCCCCGAGGTGCTGCCCGCCGACCGGCTCACCCTCACCACCGCCGACGTCCCCGCCGACCAGGTCGACGCCTGGCTGGAGACCGAGGCCCAGCGCCCCTTCGACCTCGCCGCCGACCTGCCGCTGCGCGCCGCCCTGCTGCGCACCGGCGACGGCGCCGTGCTCAGCCTGGTGCTGCACCACATCGCCGCCGACGGCTGGTCGATCGGCGTGCTCTTCGGCGACCTCGCCACCGCCTACGGTGCCCGGCGCACCGGCGCCGCCCCCGCGTTCGAGCCGCTGCCCGTCCAGTACGCGGACGTCGCGCACTGGCAGCGGACCGAACTCGCCGCCGAACTCGACCGCCAGCAGGCCTGGTGGCAGGAGCGCCTGCGCGGCGCCACCGCCACCGTCACGGTGCCCGCCGACCGGCCGCGGCCCGCCGTCGCCGGCACCGCGGGCGCCCGGTTCACCGCCGAACTCGGCGCCGAGCGCAGCCGGCGCGTGCGCACCCTCGCCGAACAGACCGGCACCACCGTCTACATGGTGCTGCTGGCCGCCCTGCAGACCGTCCTCGGCCGCTACACCGGCAGCGAGGACATCACCGTCGGCACCCCGATCGCCGGGCGCACCCGCAGCGAGACCGAGCCGCTGGTCGGCTGCTTCGTCAACACCCTGGCGATGCGCACCGACCTCTCCGGCGACCCGACGGTGCGCGAGCTCCTGGACCGCGTCAAGGACGCCACCCTCGGCGCCTACGGCCACCAGGACCTCCCGTTCGAGCGGCTGATCGACGCCCTCGGCCTGGAGCGCGAACTCGCCCACACCCCGCTGTTCCAGGTCCTGCTCAACGTCCACAACCAGGCCGAGGCCCGCCCCGAGCTGCCCGGGCACAGCGTCCACTGGCGGCCGGTCAGCACCGACACCGCCAAGTTCGACCTCTCGGTGGCCGTCGTCGACACCGGCGGCGAACTCGCCGCCGACCTGATCTGGCGCACCGAGCTCTACGACGAGGCCACCGTCCGCCGGGTCTTCGGCCACCTCACCACGGTGCTCGACGCGATGGCCGCCGGCCCCGACCGCCCGCTCGCCGACCTGCCCCTGCTCACCCCGTCCGAGCAGCGGCAGCTCGCCGCCTGGGACGACGAGACCCTGCGCGGCTGGGACCTCGACGCCACCCTGCACGGCCTCGTCGAGGAACAGGCCCGCCGCACCCCCGACGCCCCCGCCGTACGCGGCGCCGACGGCGTGCTCAGCTACGCCGAACTCGACCGGCGCGCCAACGCGCTGGCCCACCGGCTGCGCGCGCACGGCGTCGGCCCGGACCGCCCGGTCGGCCTGCTGGTCGAGCGCTCCGCCGCCCTGGTCGTCGGCATGCTCGGGATCCTCAAGGCCGGCGGCGCCTACCTGCCGCTCGACCCGGTCTACCCCGACGGTCGCATCCACGCCCTGCTCGACGCGGCCGGCGCCGCCGCCGTCGTCACCACCGACGACCTGCGCGAGCGGCTCACCGGCGACCTGCCGGTGGTCGTCCCGGACGGCGAGGAGCGCGCCGAGGCGCCCGGGGCGGACGTCCGCCCCGAGCACCTCTGCTACCTGATCTTCACCTCCGGCTCCACCGGCGCGCCCAAGGGCGTCGCCGTCGAACACCGCAACTACCTCAACTACCTGCACGGCCTGCGCGAGCGGATCGGCGGCGACCAGCAGGGCTGGAACTGGGCGCTGGTCTCCACCTTCGCCGCCGACCTCGGCACCACCAACGTGTTCGGCGCGCTCACCGGCGGCGGCTGCCTGCACCTGCTGACCCGCGACCAGGCCACCGACCCGGACGCCTTCGCCGCCTACGCGGCCGAGCACCGGATCGACGCCATGAAGCTGGTCCCCAGCCACCTGGAGGGCCTGGCCGCGCACGGCACCGGCCTCGGCGCGATCCTGCCCGCCCGGCTGCTGGTCTGCGCGGGCGAGGCCCTGCGGCCCGACCTGGTGGCCCGGATCCGCGCCGCCCGGCCGGACCTGCCGCTGCACAACCACTACGGGCCCACCGAGACCACCGTCTCGATGCTCGGCACGCCCGTGCCCGCCGACCTCGGCGACGCGGCCACCGCGCCGCTCGGCCGGCCGTTCGGCAACGTCCGCGCCCACCTGCTGGACGCCCGCCGCCGCCCCGTCCCGGTCGGCGTCCCCGGCGAGCTGTACGTCTCCGGCGGCGGCGTCGCCCGCGGCTACCTCGGCCGCGACGACCTCACCGCCGAGCGCTTCCTGGAGATCGAGGGCCGCCGCGCCTACCGGACCGGCGACCTCGTGCGCCGCCGTGCCGACGGTGCGATCGAGTTCCTCGGCCGGATCGACCACCAGGTCAAGATCCGCGGCTTCCGGGTCGAGATCGGCGAGGTCGAGGCCGAACTGACCGCCCGCCCCGAGGTGCGCGAGGTCGTCGTGGTCGCCCGCGGCGAGGGCGCCGCCCGCTCCCTGGTCGGCTACCTGGTGCCCGCCGACCCGGCCGCCGCGCCCGACCCGGGCGAGCTGCGCGCCGCGCTGCGCACCCGGCTGCCCGACTACATGGTCCCGGCCGCCCTGGTCGTGCTGGACGCCCTGCCGCTGAACGCCAACGGCAAGGTCGACCGGGCCGCCCTGCCCGAGCCGGTCGCCGCCCAGCCGGTCTCCGGCGGCGGCGAGCTGACCACCGACACCGAGCACGCGGTCGCCGACGTCTACCGGCAGGTGCTGGAGACCGCCGAGGTCGGCGCGGCGGACGACTTCTTCGCGCTCGGCGGCGACTCCTTCTCCGCCGTGCGCGCCGTGCGCCTCATCGGTGGCGGCCTGTCCGTCATCGACCTCTTCCAGCACCCCACCGTCCGCGAACTCGCCGCGCTGATCGACGCCCGGGCCGGCGGCACCGCCGACGAGGGCCCGCGCACCCTGCTGCACAAGCTCACCCGCGGCAACGGCCCGGCCGGGATCAACGTCGTCTGCGTCCCCTACGGCGGCGGCAGCCCGATCACCTTCCAGCCGCTCGCCGACGCACTGCCCGCCGGGCACCGGCTGTACGCCGTCGAGCTGCCCGGCCACGACCCGAGCCGCCCCGACGACGAACTCGCCGAACTCGACGCGCTCGCCGACACGCTGACCGCCCAGGTGCTGGAGAAGGTCGAAGGCCCGGTCCTGCTCTACGGCCACTGCCTGGGCGGCGCGCTCGCCACCGCCCTCGGCTCCCGGCTGGAGGCGGCCGGCGTCGACCTGCGCGGCCTCGCCCTCGGCGGCACCTTCCCCGCCGCCCGGCTGCCCGGCCGCTTCGCCGAGTGGATGGCGCGCCGGATGCCGGGCGACCGGGTGCTGTCCAACCGCGGCTACCTCGAGTACCTGCGCGCCATGGGCGGCTTCACCGACGTCTACGACCAGGCCGAGCAGGACTTCCTGGTCCGGGCGCTGCGCCACGACGTGCGGCAGGCCGAGGACTTCTACACCCGCGCCTACGGCGACGGGCGGCCGGAGAAGATCGACGCCCCGATCCTGTGCGTGGTCGGCGAGAAGGACCGCGCCACCCAGCTCTACGAGGAGCGCTACGCCGAGTGGGAGCACTTCGGCGACAGCGTCGACCTCGCGGTCGTCCCGCGTGCCGGGCACTACTTCCTCAAGCACCAGGCCGACGAACTCGCCCGGGTGCTCGCGGAGTTCGCGGCCACCGGCGCGATATCCGACCCGGTCGCGGTCAAGCGCCCGGCCGCCCGCGCCGAACTGGGCATCTTCGCCAAGGTGGCGATCGGCCAGTTCGTCTCGATGATCGGCACCAGCCTCTCCACCTTCGCCCTCGGCGTCTGGGTCTACCAGCAGACCAACTCGGCCTTCGACTTCGCGATGATCTCGTTCATCGCGGTGCTGCCGGCCGTTCTGCTGCTGCCGATCGCCGGCGCGCTCGCCGACCGGGTCGACCGGCGCAAGATCATGATCGCCACGGACACCGTGGCCGCCGCCGGCATGCTCAGCCTCGGCCTGCTGCTCTGGGCGGACCTCCTGGAGATCTGGCACATCTACATCGTGGCCTGCATCGGCTCCACCTGCGGAGCCTTCCAACGGCCCGCCTACCTCGCCGCGATCACCCAACTGGTGCCCAAGCGCTACCTCGGCCAGGCCAACGGCCTCGCCCAGCTCGGCACCGGTGCCGGCGACATGATGGCCATCCTGGCCGGCGGTGTCCTGGTCTCCATGGTCGGCCTGCACGGCGTCGTGCTGTTCGACATGGCCACCTTCCTCATCGGCGTCACCTGCCTGCTGCTGGTCCGCTTCCCGGACGCCATGTTCGACAAGCAGGAGGAGCCGCTGCTGCGCGAGGTGGTCACCGGCTGGCGGTACATCGCCCGTCGGCACAGCCTGGTCGCCATGGTGGTCTTCTTCGTGGTGTTCAACTACCTCTTCGCCGTCGCCACGGTGCTGATCACCCCGATGGTGCTGGCCACCGGAACGCCCTTCCAGCTCAGCGTCATCACCGCCCTCGGCGGCCTCGGCGCGATGATCGGCGCCCTGGTCATGGGGCTCTGGGGCGGCACCCGCCGCCGCACCGTCGGCATGATCGGCTTCACCTCGGTGGTCGGCCTCGCCGCCGTCCTCACCGGCAGCCGCCCCGAGACCGCCCTCACCGCCTGCGGACTCTTCGTCCTCTGGGCGGCCATGATGATCCTCAACTCGCACTGGATGTCGCTGATCCAGACCAAGGTCGGCATGGAGCTCCAGGGCCGCGTCCTGGCCACCAACCAGATGCTGGCCATGTCGATGATGCCGCTCGGCTTCCTCACCGCGGGCCCGCTCTCCGACCACGTCTTCGAGCCGCTGATGCGCCCCGGCGGCGCGCTCGCCGACACGGTCGGCCTGGTGCTCGGCACCGGACCGGGCCGCGGCGCCGGCCTGCTGCTCGTGGTGGTCGGCCTGGTGCTCTTCGTCTGGGGCCTGCTGGGCCTCGCCTACCGGCCGCTGCGCCTGCTGGAGGACATCCTCCCCGACGCGCTGCCGGACGCCGAGATCGGCGACAAGGACGCCATCCAGGCCGAGGCCGACCGGCAGCTCGCCCTCGCCGAGGCCGCCCGCAAGGGCCGCCGCGCCCCCGGCGCCGTCCGGGTGCCGCGCCCGTCGGGCACGCCCGAACCGGTCGAGGACGACGACTCGGACGACCGGGTGCACGCCTCGACGGTCCGCCGGTAGGCCGGTCGCAGGAAAGAGGCGGCGCCCCCGTCCCTCCTCCGCAGAGGAG
>NZ_JBHVER010000139.1:0-22377 GCF_042802195.1 Kitasatospora sp. NPDC057500
GGGGGCCCCCCGCGGCCCCGCGGCGCCCCGCGCCCCGCCGGGGCGCCCCGACAGCGCGAGGAGGCACCAGAGCATGCCGGTCTACCAGCCCCCCGGACAGCCCGGATCCATCGTCGACTACCGCCCCCGCTACGAGCACTGGATCGGCGGCCGGTGGACGCCGCCGGTCCTCGGCCGGTACTTCGAGAACCCCAGCCCGGTCACCGGCGAGGTCTTCACCGAGGTCGCCCGCGGCACCGCCGAGGACGTCGAGGCCGCGCTGGACGCCGCCCACGCCGCCGCCCCGGCCTGGGGCCGCACCCCGCCCGCCGAGCGCGCCCAGGTGCTGCTGCGCATCGCCGACCGGATCGAGCAGAACCTCGAACGGCTCGCCGTCGCGGAGAGCTGGGAGAACGGCAAGCCGGTCCGCGAGACGCTGGGCGCCGACCTGCCGCTGGCCGTCGACCAGTTGCGCTACTTCGCCGGCGCGCTGCGCGCCCAGGAGGGCGGCCTCTCCCAGCTCGACGAGGACACCGTGGCGTACCACTTCCACGAGCCGCTGGGCGTGGTCGGCCAGATCATCCCGTGGAACTTCCCGATCCTGATGGCCGTCTGGAAGATCGCCCCCGCGCTGGCGGCGGGCAACGCCGTCGTCCTGAAGCCCGCCGAGCAGACCCCGGCCTCGGTGCTGCTGCTGGTCGAGCTGACCGCCGACCTGCTGCCGCCGGGCGTGCTCAACGTCGTCAACGGCTTCGGCCTGGAGGCCGGCCGCCCGCTCGCCTCCAGCGACCGGATCCGGAAGATCGCCTTCACCGGCGAGACCACCACCGGCCGGCTGATCTCGCAGTACGCCAGCGGCAACCTCATCCCGGTCTCGCTGGAGCTCGGCGGCAAGAGCCCCAACCTGTTCTTCGCCGACGTCGCCGCCGAGCAGGACGCCTTCTACGACAAGACCGTCGAGGGCTTCACGATGTTCGCCCTCAACCAGGGCGAGGTCTGCACCTGTCCCAGCCGGGCGCTGATCGAGTCCGCGGTCTACGACCGGCTGCTCGCCGACGGCCTGGAGCGGGTCCGCACGCTGCGCCAGGGCGACCCGCTGGACACCGCGACCCAGGTCGGCGCACAGGCCAGCGACGAACAGCTGCGCAAGATCCTCTCCTACATCGAGATCGGCCAGGCCGAGGGCGCCAAGCTGCTGGCCGGCGGTGAGCGGGCGGACCTCGGCGGCCCGCTGTCGGGCGGCTACTACGTCACGCCGACGGTCTTCGAGGGCGTCAACGAGATGCGGATCTTCCAGGAGGAGATCTTCGGCCCGGTGGTCGCGGTGACCCGCTTCGAGGACTTCGACGACGCGATCACGCTCGCCAACGACACCCTGTACGGGCTCGGCGCCGGCGTCTGGACCCGCAACGGCACCACCGCCTACCGGGCGGGCCGCGCCATCCAGGCCGGCCGGGTCTGGACCAACTGCTTCCACTCCTATCCGGCCCATGCCGCGTTCGGCGGCTACAAGAACTCCGGCATCGGCCGGGAGGGCCACAAGGCCGTCCTGGAGCACTACCAGCAGACCAAGAACCTGCTGGTCAGCTACTCCCCGCAGGCGACGGGCCTGTTCTAGCGCGACCTCGGCGCCGGGCGCGCCCCGAAACGCGGAGTGGGAAGTCGGGCCGGCCGACTTCCCACTCCGTACGCCACTCCCCGTGGCCCGGTCGGGGACCCCTGGGGGGTACATCACCCGTACCGGGATCCAAGCACATGAATCCCGGGAAATCCCCGACGCGCCGCCGACATGCGCGGCGAGTCCCGGCCAACGTCCTAAACAGGAGTCCCGACCCGATTCTCGACTCCTGGGAGACCGGATGACCATCGCCACCGCCAAACTCTCCGACCCGACCGTGCGCGCCGCCGTCACCGCGATCAACGACGGGAACCGGCAGGCCTTCGTCGACCTGCTCGCGCCGGACGCGACGATGTCCGACGACGGCACCGAGCGCGACCTCCAGGACTGGATCGACCGGGAGATCTTCACCGTCCACGGCCACATGGAGGTCCGCTCCGAGTCGGCCGGCGGCCGGACGCTGATCGCCGACTACCGCAACGAGACCTGGGGCGAGATGCGCACCGCCTGGCGCTTCACCGTCGAGGACGGCCGGATCAGCCACTTCGCGACCGGCCAGGCCTGACCCGCCGTCCGGGCCGTCGTCCGTCCGGACGTCCGGGCGTCCGGCGCCCCGTCAGGCCGCCCCGAGGCACTCCCGCACCGCCCTGATCAGCGTGCGGGAGCGGATGTCCCCGGTGACGCCGGGCTGCATGCCGTTGGTGACGTAGCCGAACCCGATCCCGAGCTCCGGATCGGCGAAGCCCAGCGAGCCGCCCCGGCCCGGGTGGCCGAAACTCGCCGGCGAGGCCATCGGCGCGGTCGCACTGTGCCGGAAGAAGCCCAGCCCGAAGGTGGAGTTGACGATCAGCACCCGGTCCGGGCCACTGACCACCGGTCCGACCGCCCGGGCCAGCACCTCGGGCCCGAGCAGCGGCGGCAGCGTCCCGCCGCCGCTGTGCCGGTCGGCCGCGCCGATCAGCGCCGCGTAGAACCGGGCCACCGAGCGCGCGGTGCCGATCCCGCCCGCGCCGGGGATCTCGGCGGCCTGCACCGCCGGGTCGTTCAGGTCCACCCCGGGCCGCACCGAGGCGAACGCCCGGGCGGTCAGCGAGGCCGGGTCCTGGTAGGCCTCCCGCACGGACTGCTTGGCGCGCAGCCGCAGCCCGCTCGGGCCGGTCCGGGCGGCCTGCGGCGCGGGCAGGTCGACCAGCCGGCCCACCCTGGGCGCGGCGCCGACCGGCAGGCCGATCCACAGGTCGAGGCCGAGCGGCCGGGCGATCTCCTCGGCGAAGTACTGGCCGACGGTGCGCCCGCTCACCCGGCGCACCACCTCGCCGACCAGCCAGCCGAAGGTGTACGGGTGGTAGCCGTGCGCCGTGCCCGGCTCCCAGGCGGGCGCCTGGGCGGCCACCGCGGCCGCCGCCCGCTCCCAGGTGAGCACGTCCTCCAGCCGCAGCGGCACGTCCAGCGCGGGTACCCCGGCCTGGTGCGACAGCAGCCAGCCCACCGGCACGCCGCCCTTGCCCGCGGCCCCGAACTCCGGCCAGTAGGAGACCACCGGCGCGTCCAGGTCCAGCAGCCCGCGCTCGGCGAGCAGCAGCGCGGTGGTCGCGGTCAGGCCCTTGGTGACCGAGCGCAGCACCTGCGCCGTGTCCGCCGTCCAGGGCACGGCCGGCGCGGGCCGCCCGCCGACCTCGGGCCGGGCGTCACCGCCCCACAGGTCGACCACCTTGCGGCCGCGCACGTACAGCGCGAACGCCGCGCCGAGCTCCCCGTACTCGCGGAAGTTGCGCTCGAAGGCCTCCCGCACCGGCTCGAAGCCCCCGGCCGTCTCGCCCCAGATCTCCACCACCGCGCGCGCCGCCCTCGTCGTTCGTACATCCATGGATCGCCCGGAAACCCTAACCTGTCGGTCATGACCGAGCCTGCGCAGAGCGATCCCGCCGATGAGCTGCTGGACGTCGTCGACGAGCACGACCGGGTGACCGGCACCGCGCCGCGCGGGGAGGTGTACCGGCGCGGGCTGATCCACCGGTGCGTCTTCGTCCTGGTCCGCGACCCGGCCGGGCGGATCTTCGTGCACCGGCGCACCGACACCAAGCTGTTCGCCCCGGGCGCGCACGACATGTTCGTCGGCGGCGTGGTGGGCGCCGGCGAGACCTACCGGCAGGCCGCCGTCCGGGAGGCCGAGGAGGAACTGGGCGTCACCGGGATCGCCCCGCGCCCGCTGTTCCGCTTCCTGTTCCGCGGTGAGGGCCTCGCCTGGTGGTCCGACGTGCACGAGGCCGAGTGGGACGGCCCGGTCGCCCCGCAGGAGTCCGAGGTCGCCTGGCACGCCTGGCTCACCCCCGCCGAGCTGGCCGAGCGGCTGGAGCGCGACGTGTTCGTCCCGGACGGCCGCGAGGCCTACCGCCGCTACCTGGAGCACCGTCCGGCCTGACCGGGCGGGGGGCGGAGCCGGCCGCCGGCAGCAGCCGGACGACGCCCACCCGGGCGGACCCGCCGGTCGCGTGGACCGCCCGGCCCCGCCACCGCCCGGCCGGCACGTCGACCGGCGCCTCCGGTGGCCGGCACCCGCCGTCGGGGGACGGCGCTCCGGGCCCGGCGCCCGCCTCCCCGGCGTCCATCAGCACCGCCGGGCCGTCGGTCCGCCGCACACCGCAGTCCTCCCACGGCGCGGCCGGGTCGGCGAGGACCGCGTCCGCCGCCGCGAGCAGCCCGGCCCCGGAGTCGGCGGCGAGCCGGCGGAGGAAGACCCGGCGGTCCGGCAGGCAGCAGGTGCCGGCGGGTTCGTCGCCCAGCACCAGCGCCGACACGGCGCCGCTGCCCAGGGCGACGACGCCGCCCTACCCCCCGACCGCGCACACGCGCGCGTAGTCGTCCGGCCGGCCGGTGCCGCCACCGACCGCCCCGCCCCTGCCCCCGCCGCAGCCTCCCCAGTGGCCCGGCGCGGACACCGGCACCACGACCAGCGGGCCGCCCATGGACTCCACCCGGACCGGACCGAACTCCTGCGTGCCGTCACCGGAATCGCTCATGCGTGAAGTGTGCCCGCCCTCACCGACACCTCCGCCGGCCCGCCCGGCAGCCGGAAGCCGGCGGGGAGGGGGCGCCGGGGCGGCGCGGGGCGCCACGGCCTCGGCAGGCGGACCCGCCGGCAGCGGCCCCCTGGCTCCACCCATCCGCCGCCGACGAACTAGGGTGACGCGCATGGCATCCCGCACGCCGTCGGCCCCCTCCTCCGCGTCCGCGCCCGCGCGCGGCGACCGCCCGGAGCCCGCCGGGCGACCGCGCCGCCGGCTCAGCGTGGACGAGCGGCGCGAGCAGCTGATCGCCGTGGCGCTGGAGCTGTTCAGCCACCGCCCGCCGGAGGAGGTGTCGATCGACGACATCGCCGCCGCCGCGGGCGCCTCCCGGCCGCTGGTCTACCACTACTTCCCGGGCAAGCAGGCGATCTACGAGGAGTCGCTGCGCCGGGCCGGCCGGGAGCTGTCGGCCCGCTTCGAGGAGCCCGCCGAGGGCCCGCTCTCGGAGCGCCTGTACCGGGTGATGGGCCGCTACCTGGACTTCGTGCAGAGCCACGGCCCCGGCTTCGCGGCGCTGCTGCGCGGCGGTTCGGTGACGGCCAGCACCAACACCTCGGCGGTGATCGACGAGGTCCGGCAGGCCGCGTACGACCAGATCATCGGCCACCTCGCGCTGCCCTCGCCCAGCCCGGGGCTGCGGCTGACCGTCCGGGCCTGGATCGCCAACGCCGAGATCACCTCGCTGGAGTGGCTGGCCGACCGCTCGGTGCCGCTGGAGGACCTCCAACTGCACCTGGTGCAGCAGTTCGTGGCGGCGCTCACCCTGACGGCCGCCCGGGAGCCCGCGCTGGCCGCCGAGCTGGCCGGGTTCTTCGCCGACGAGCGCCCCGACGGGCCGACCGGACGGCTGGTCGACGACCTGGCGCGCCTGCTGGCCGTCCCGGGCCTCGCCGACGCGCTGAGCGCCCTGGCCGCCGGCGCCCGGCCCGCCGGCGATGCCGCTCCGGACGCCGCTCCGGACGCCGCCGCCGGGTGACGCCGGACGGCCGGTTCTGCCGCGTCGGCGGCCTCTGATAGGAATGTGCACGGATCTGACGGCCCGCCGGTCACCCCCGGGCCGGGATCCACGGACCACCGAACGCACAGCGAGCAGAGCGGGGGGCTCACAGTTGACCCAGGACGGCCAGTTCAGCACGGAGGCCGGCCCCTTCACGGCCGCCGAGCGGGTCTCCGCGACCCTCGCCAGCCTCACCGACGCCCTCTTCGACGCCCGGACCTCGCGCCAGCCCGCCGCCGCGCTGACCGCCCTGCGGGACGCGACGCACCCGGCCGCCGACGCCCTGTTCAACCTGCCGCTGGCACCCAACGGCCCGGTGCACACCGCCGTCGACCGGCTCGGCACCGTGGTCACCGCCGGCACCACCCGCCCGGGCACCGGCGCCGCGCTCACCCCGTCGGCGACCGGCGCGCTGCTGGCCCGCTACGGCGCCGCGGGAACGGTCCGCGGCACGGCGGCCGGCTCCGCCGGGGAGATCACCGCCGGGCTCTTCGAGCTGCCGGTGAACGGCGAGCCCGCCGATCCCAAGCTGCGCCCCGCGTTCGCCGCACCGCTGGCCGCGCTGGCCGCCGGCCGGCAGACCCGGCAGCCCGTCGAACTGCCCACCGGCGCGGGCGCCGAGGTCCGCCTGGTCGTCCCGCCGGGCTTCCACGCCCTCACCGCGCCGGACGGCCCGCCCGGCGTCTCCGCCCGGACGGTGCGCACCGGCCCGGTGGACGGCGTCCCGGCCGGCCCCGGGGTCGCCCCGGCGACCGGCGCGGCCGCCGCCGCCCTGACCGCGCACCTGGCCGAGACCGCCGAGGAGCTGTTCAGCGGCACCGGTACGGCCGAGCGCCGCGACTTCGCGCTGATCGCCGCCGCCCTGGCGGACACCGTCACCTCCTCCGGCGCCTTCTACGCGGGCCTCGGCGCCTTCCACCTGGACGGCCGGCCGAGCGACGCCACCCTGGTCGTCTCGCTGGCCCGCCACCCGCTGCCGATCACCGGCCTCGCCACCGAACTGGCCACCGTGCGCCGGCACGCCGAGGTCTGGACGGTGCTGCTGCCCGCCGGGCCGGCCGCCGTCCTGGTCGAGGCGCGCAGCGTGCCGGTGCCGGGCCCGCTGGCCGCCGACGGGGGACGCCGCTGGGCGGTCACCTCGGTGGTGGAGGCGTTCGTCCCGCTGCCGGACGGCGCCTCGGTGCTCTGCGTGCAGCTGACCACCGCCCAGCCGCAGGACTGGGAGCTGTACACGGACGTCTTCGCGGAGCTGCTGAAGAGCGTTCAGTTCGGCTGGGACGGCGTGCCCGCCACCCCGCTCGTCCCGGCCGGCCCGGCACCGGCCCCCGCGCCGACCGTCGCCGTACCCGCTCCGCCGGCCGCGCCGACGCCCGCGCCCACCGAGGCCGCCGTGCCCGCCCCGGCCGCTCCCCCGGTGCCGCCGCCGACGGTGCCGGTGCCGGTGCCGGCGCCCCAGGAGGACGCGACGCCGGTCCGCATCCCGCCGGCCGACTTCAACCCCTTCGCCCCGGTCGCCGACCCGACCCCGGCCCAGCCGATCCTGGTGCCCGACGAGGCCGCGGTGCCGCCCGCCCCGCCCAAGGGCACGCCGGTGGCGGTCCCGCCGCCGGACTTCGACCCCTTCGGCATCCTCGGCACCCCGGCCGCCGAACCGGCCGCCCCGGAGCCGCTCAAGGGCACTCCCGTGATGGTGCCCCCGCCGGACTTCGACCCCTTCGGCATCATGGGGACCCCGGCCGCCGAGCCGCTGCCCGCCGCGGCCCCGCAGCAGCCCGCGGCCGCCCCGGCCACCGACCCGTTCGGCACGGTGACCGCCGCGGACCGGCCCAGCGACCCGTTCGGCACCACCGTCCCGGCGCCGCCCGGCGCCCCGCCGACCGTCCCCGCCTCCGCTCCGGGACCGGCCAAGGGCACCCCGGTGATGGTCCCGCCGCCGGACTTCAACCCCTTCGCCCCGCAGCCCGACGACGCCCCGGCCCCGCCGCCGCCCGCCGCTCCGGAGCAGAGCCCCTTCGGCTGAGGCCGGCCCCGCACCGGCGCAACGCGCCGCCGCGCCGCCTCCGCACCACCGCACCACCACCGCCCTGGCGACCCCGGTCACCGGGGCGGTGGCCGTCTGCACCCCGGTCATGTTCACGATCGACAAGTGGTACAGACCCATTGCCAGTTCACCCGTCCGCTCCCTACCCTCGGCTCAGGATCCCTCCGTGGCACCCCGACGGCCCGAGGACCGGTTCCGCGCCGCCCCCACGGCCCGGAGCAAGCTGCTCCACGCACCTGACACCTCCCCACGGGTTACGGGGCGTCCGGGCCTGCCCCGGGACACCCCAGGACAGGAGCCACATCCATGCGCAGACGTCGGATCAGCCTGCCGCTGCTCGCGGCCGGGACCCTGCTCGTCCCCCTGCTCGGCGCCGCCCTGCCCGCCACCCTGGCCCACGCCGCCGACGACGCGGCCCCGCAGGCCGCCGCCGGGTCGGTGACCGCGGCCCTGACCAAGGGCAGCGACTGGGGCAGCGGCTACGAGGGCAGCTACACCATCACCAACGGCTCCAGCGCCCCGGTCAACGGCTGGACGCTGGAGTTCGACCTGCCCACGGGCAACACCGTCGCGGGCCTGTGGAACGCCTCGTACACCGCCTCGGGCTCCCACGTCACGGTCAAGAACCCCGGCTGGGCCTCGACCCTGCCGGTCGGCGGCACCTACAACGTCGGCTTCAACATCGCCTACTCCGGCGCCTACCAGCCGCTGGCGAACTGCAAGCTGAACGGCAAGCCGTGCGACGGCAGCGGCGACGACCTGACCCCGCCGTCCGTCCCGGGCGCCCTGCAGTCCGGCACCGTCACCCAGACCACGGCGGCCCTCTCCTGGACCGCGAGCACCGACAACGTCGGCGTCACCGGGTACGACGTGTACCGGGACGGCACCAAGGTGGCCACCACCGACGGCGCCGCCACCGGCGTCACCGTGCAGGGCCTGACCGGCGGCACCACCTACCAGTTCACCGTCCAGGCCTTCGACGCGGCGGGCAACCGCTCGGCGGCGGCCGGCCCGGTGAGCGTCACCACCCCGCCGCCGATCGAGGACAAGGAGGCGCCCACCACCCCGGGCACCCCCGCCGTCACCGGGTCGGACTCCAGTTCGGTCTCGCTGAGCTGGACGGCCAGCACCGACAACGTCGGCGTCACCGCCTACGACATCACCGCGGGCAACGGCGTGGTGACCACCGTCACCAGCCCCTCCGGCACCGTCGGCGGCCTGGCCCCGGACACCGAGTACACCTTCACCGTGAAGGCCCGTGACGCGGCCGGCAACGTCTCCCCGGTCTCCGGCGCGGTCACCGCCCGCACCAAGAAGGGCGGCACCGGCGGCGCGCTGAAGATCGGCTACTTCACCCAGTGGAGCATCTACGCCCGCGGCTACAGCGTGAAGCAGCTCGACGCCTCCGGCTCGGCCGGCCGGCTCTCGGTGATCAACTACGCCTTCGCCAACATCCACCCGACCACCAAGCAGTGCTTCATCACCAACAAGGCGGCCGGGCCGGACAACGACCCGAACGCGGGTGACGGCGCCGGTGACGCCTGGGCCGACTTCGGCAGGGGCTGGGACGCCGGCACCTCGGTGGCCGGCACCACCGACACCTGGGACCAGAAGCTGGCCGGCAACTTCAACCAGCTGAAGCAGCTCAAGGCCAAGTACCCCAACCTCAAGATCCAGATCTCGCTGGGCGGCTGGTCGTACAGCAAGTGGTTCTCCGACGCGGTGGCCACCGACGCCTCCCGCAAGGCGCTGGCCACCTCCTGCATCGACATGTACATCAAGGGCAACCTGCCGGTCATCGACGGCCGCGGCGGCGCGGGCAGCGCGGCCGGCATCTTCGACGGCATCGACCTCGACTGGGAGTGGCCGAACTCCGACGGGCACACCGGCAACATCTTCCGGCCCGCCGACAAGGCCAACTACACCCTGCTGGCCCAGGAGTTCCGCCGCCAGCTGGACGCCCTCGGCGCCACCACCAACAAGCACTACACGCTGAGCGCCTTCCTCCCGGCCGACCCGGCGAAGGTCACCGCCGGCATCGACATCCCGGGCCTGTTCGGCGCCTTCGACTTCGCCACCATCCAGGGCTACGACTACCACGGCGGCTGGGAGATGGTCACCAACCAGCAGTCCGGCATCAAGGTCGCCGCGGGCGACCCGAACCCGCCGGCCCGCCAGTTCAGCTCCGAGGTCGCGATCGCCGCGTACGTGGACGGCGGCGCCCCGAAGAGCAAGCTCACCCTGGGCATCCCGTTCTACGGACGCGGCTGGACGGGCGTGCCGCGCGGCACCACCAACGGCCTCTTCCAGACCGCGACGGGCCCCGGCCCCGGCACCTACGAGGCCGGCTTCGAGGACTACAAGAAGCTCAAGGTGATGGCCACCAGCGGCGGATACACCATCTACCGCGACCCGGTGGCCGGCCACTCCTACATCTACAACGGGACCGTGTTCTACACCTACGACGACCCGACCGAGATCGCCCGCAAGACCGCCTGGATCAAGTCCCAGGGGCTGGCCGGCGCGATGGTCTGGGCCTTCGACGGCGACACCCCGAACGGCGAGCTGATGGCCGCGGTGGACAACGGCCTGAAGTAGCCCCGCCCCCTTCCGGTGCCCGGCCCGTCACGCGCTCACCGCGCGCGGCGGGCCAGGTGCACGACGTCCGGTACCCCGCGGGCCACCGCGACCTCCCGGGTCGTCACCTCCGTGAAGCCGGCCGCCCGCAGCGCCTCCTCGAAGGCCGGCGACGGCCGGGCGCTCCACACCGCCAGCACCCCGCCCGGCTCCAGCCGCCGCAGCAGCAGCGCCAGCCCGTCGGCGCCGTACAGCCCGGCGTTGCCGTCGGTGACCGTCCAGTCCGGCCCGTTGTCGATGTCCAGGCAGAGCGCGTGGTGGCGGACGCCGTCGGCGCCGGCCAGGTACTCCAGCAGGTCGGTGTGCAGCACCCCGACCCTCGGGTCCTCCAGCGCGCCGGCCGAGAAGGCGGCCAGTGGGCCGCTCCGGTGCCACTCGATGATCGCGCCCTCGCGCTCCACCACGGCGATCCGCCCCCAGCGCGGCTCGGCCGCCGCGTGGGCCAGCGAGAAGCCGACGCCGAGCCCGCCGATCAGCACCGAGGGCTGCGCCACCGGTCCGCTCCGGTCCAGCTCGTCCAGCGCCGCCCCCACCAGCAGCCGCTCGGAGCGCCCGTCGGCGGTGTCCATCAGGAAGCAGCCGTTGGCGATGATCTCGTAGGTGCCGCCGCGCCGCCGCAGCGCCACCTCCCCGAACGGACCCTCGCGCCGGTCGAGCGTGACGACGGCCGGGGAGCCGTCCCGTTCCGGCAGTGCGGTGGACATGCGGCGGGTTCCTCCGTGGTGTTCGACGGCCCGGACACGCGGCCCGCCCGACCGGCCGGGCCACCCGCCCGACAATAGCCCAACCCCCGCCGGACGCCCGGTGTTTATGCGGTGGCCAGCACCCCGGCGTAGGAGACCCCCGCGACCACCACCCAGGAGCCGAGCCCGAGCAGCGCGAGCCGGCCGCCGGTGCGCACCATGGTCGGCAGGTGGACGGCGCTGCCGAGCCCGAACAGCGCGGCCGCCAGCAGCAGTTCCTGCGCGTCCCCGGCGAGGGTGAGGGCCCGCTCGGGCACCACCCCGGTGGTGCGCAGCGCGATCATGGCCAGGAACCCGGCGACGAACAGCGGCACCAGCGGCGGCCGCTTGCCTCCGGCCCGCACGGCACCGTCCGGCGCGGTGCCTTCCGGCACGTCGCCCGTCTGCGCGGCGCCGGCCCGTCGTCGCGCGCGCCGGGCGGCCACCGCGACCCCGGCGACCAGCGGCGCGAGCAGGACCACCCGCATCAGCTTGACCAGCACCGCCTCGCGCAGCGCGCCCGCCCCGCCGCTCTGTGCGGTGGCGACCACCTGGCCGACGTCGTGCACACTGGCGCCGACCCAGCGGCCGAAGCCGCCGGTGTCCAGGCCGAGCGGGTGCTGGAGCAGCGGCAGGACGGCGATGGCGAGGGTGCCGCAGAGGGTGACCAGCGCGACGGAGGCGGCGACGTCCTCCTCCTCGCTGCCGGCGGCCTGGCTGACCGCGCCGATCGCCGAGGCGCCGCAGATGGAGTAGCCGGTGGCGACCAGCAGCGGCTGGTCACCGGGCAGGCCGAGCCGGCGCCCCAGCCACAGGGTGCCGGCGAAGGTGGCGGCGACCACCGCGAGCACCATGGCGACGGTGGCCCAGCCGAGGCCGAGCACGTCGTCGAGGCCGAGTTTGAGGCCGAGCAGCACGATGCCCAGGCGCATCAGCCGCTTGCCGGCGGTGGAGAGCCCGGGCCGGGCGACGCCGCGGACCACCGGGCGCAGGCCGGGCAGGTGGGCGGCGGCGACGCCGAGCAGCACGGCGGCGGTGAGGCTGGGTACGGCGGGCACGGCCTGGTGGACGGCGAACGCGGCGGCGACGCCGAGCGCGGCGAGCAGCAGGCCGGGCGCGTCGCCGCCGAGCGGGGGCAGGGCGCGGGTGCGCGAGGGGCGCACCGCGCGGTCCCGGAGGGTCAGGGCCATCCGGGGCTCACCGCCGCCCGTCGGCGGGCAGCCGGTAGACGCGCCGGATGCTGGTGCCGAGCCGGGAGACGTCGGCGCCGTACACGTGGATGGAGATGGCGGTGGCGGTGCAGGCGTTGCGCACCAGGTGGATGTCGCCGGGCGGGGCGAAGGCGGCGACGGTGCCGGCCGGGCCGACCACGTGCTCGGTCTCGACCAGGTGGGCGGAGCGCCCGTCGGAGACCAGCCGGTAGCGGGTCTCGCTCTCCTGGCCCTCGTGGACGCCGGCCACGCACCAGGAGACGTGGTCGTGGATCGGGGTGTGCTGCCCGGGCAGCCAGACCAGGGCGACGACGGAGAAGGAGCCGTCGTCCTCGGCGTGCAGGACGTGCTGGCGGTAGCGCTCGGGGTCGCCCTCGCGCTGGTCCGCGGTGAGGAGTTCGGCGTCGCCGAGGTGCGGGGCGAGCCGTTCGCCGACCAGGTAGGCGGTGAGCTCGGGCGGCAGTCCGCGGTCCACGACCGCGCGGATCCCGCCGACGAGGGCGGTCATGCGCTCGGTGAGCCGGCCGCTGCCGACCGTGGCTGACGTTGTCATGCCAGCAGGTTCGCGGCCGCCGACCCATCACGTCCAAGGAGGGTTCTTTCGCTCTCCCCCAATCAGTGCTTATCGATCGGCCGCGCTCAGCACCCCACCCGCGCGGCGGCGGCCTGCCGCAGGTGGTCCAGGACCAGCGCGGTCGCCGGGATCCGGCGGTGCTCGCGGAGCACGTACGCGCTGACCTGGCGGCGCAGGTGCGGCTCGACGGCCCGGCCGGTGACCTTGCGGTGGCACATGAAGGAGAGCACCAGCGCGGGCATCAGCGCGATCCCGACCCCGGCGGCGACCAGGCTCTGCACGGCGAGGTTGTCGTCGGTGGAGAAGACGATGTCCGGGGCGAAGCCCTCCTCCGCGCAGACGTGCAGCAGGTTGGCGCGACAGCGCGGGCAGCCGGCGATCCAGCGCTCGCCGTCGAGGTCGGCCAGCCGGACGGCGTGCCGGCGCCCGAGCGGGTGGCCGACCGGCAGCAGCACCGTCAGCAGGTCCTCCATCAGCGGGATCTCGTCCAGTTCGTCCGGCACCTCGGCGGGCGCCCCCGGGTAGCGGAAGGCCAGCGCGATGTCGCACTCCCCGCGCAGCAGCCGCTGCACCGAGTCCGGCGGCTCGGCCTCCAGGAGTTCGACCCGCACACCGGGGTGCTCGGCGAGCAGCCGGGCCATCGCCTCCGGTATCAGGGTGGCGTTGGCGCTGGGGAAGGCGCAGACCCGGACCCGTCCGGCGCGCAGCCGGCCGAGGGCGGCGAGCTGCTGCTGGGCGGCGGAGAGGCTGCCGAGGATCTGCTCGGCGTGCCGGGCGAGCGCCTCGCCGGCCTCGGTGAGCCGCAGCCCGCGCCCGGCCCGGGTGAACAGCGGCAGGCCGACGGTGCGTTCCAGGGCCTTCATCTGCTGGGTGATGGCGGGCTGGGTGTAGCCGAGCTCCCGGGCGGCCGCCGAGTAGGAGCCGGCCCGGACGACCTCGTGGAAGGTCCTGATGTGCCGTGAGTCGAACACGGGCTCCACTGTCCCTCCGCACGGCCGTGGTGTCATTGTCCGGCAATCATAAGCAGAGTTTGGAGGTACCGGGCCAGACCTCATTCGCACCTATGGTTCACCGGCGAACCGCCCGTCACGGCTGCGCGGACGGCGGCACCCCCATCGACACCTCGGCGGGCGCCACCGGGGCCCCGCCGCGCGCGCTCGGGCTGCGCCGGCTGCGCCGCTCGACCCAGTGGGCGAACCAGGAGAGCAGCAGGCACATGCCGATGTAGATCGGCGCGATCACCATGACCACCGGGATGAACGGCAGGTCGTAGTCCAGGTTGGTGGCGATCAGCTTGCCGGCGTGCAGGAACTCCTCGTAGGTGATCAGGAAGCCCAGCGAGGTGTCCTTGAGCGCGACCACCAGCTGGCTGATGATCGCCGGCAGCATCGCCCGGCAGGCCTGCGGCACCAGCACGTACGCCATCACCTGCGACTTGCGCATGCCGAGCGCGAAGGCCGCCTCCCGCTGGCCCCTGGGCACCGCGAGCACCCCGGCCCGGAACACCTCGGCGAGCACCGAGCCGTTGTAGAGGACCAGCCCGGCCACCAGCGCCCAGAGCGGGGCGACCTTGAGGGCGACGAAGATGAAGAAGATCATCACCAGCAGCGGCATGGCCCGGAAGAACTCCACCACCAGGGTCGACAGCCGGCGCACCACCCGGTGGTCGGAGAGCCGCCCGACGGCGAACAGCGCGCCGAACGGCAGGGCGAACAGCACCGTCCAGCCGAAGGCCTTGAGGGTGTTGGCGAGCCCGCGCAGCAGCAGGTCCTGGACGCCCTGGTACTGGAACGCCGTCCACTTGGCCGCGGTGAACTGGTTGGTGTGGAAGAGCATGTAGACGATCCAGCCGATCAGCGCGGCGATCGCCAGCAGCGCGATCCCGCCGTACAGCCGGTGCCGGGCGAGCGCCTTGGGGCCGGGGATGTCGTAGAGCGCCGAGGATTCCACCGTCATCGCGACACCGCCAGTCGTCGTTCCAGCAGGTTGAACACCGCACTGATGGCCAGGGTGATGATCAGATAGCCGACGGCGATCCAGATGAAGGTCCAGACGATGCTGTAGCCCAGCTCGTTGATGGTCCGGTAGGTGCCGAGCAGTTCGGTGACGCTGAACGAGCCGGCGATCGCCGTGTTCTTCGCCAGGGCGATCATCACACTGCCGATCGGGGCCACCACCGAGCGGTACGCCTGCGGCAGCACCACCAGGCCCATCGTCTGGCCGAAGGTCATGCCCAGGCTGCGCGCCGCCTCCCCCTGCCCGACCGGCACGGTGTTCACGCCCGAGCGCATCGCCTCGCAGACGAACGCGGAGGTGTAGCAGCCGAGCGCGAGCACCGCGAAGGTGAAGAACGGCAGGGTGATGTCGAACCGCGGCAGGCCCAGCACGACGATGAAGAACAGCAGGGTCAGCGGGGTGTTGCGCAGCAGGGTCACCCAGGTGGTGCCGAACGCCCGCAGCGGGCGCACCGGGGAGACCCGGAAGCTCGCCATCAGCACCCCGAGCACCAGCGCCAGCACGGCGCTCACCGCGAACAGCGCGAGGGTGCCGAGGAAGCCGTCCCAGTAGGTCGACCAGTTGTCGGTCAGCGTTTTCACAGCCCGGCCCCTCCTCAGTACCGGTCGATGGGCGGCGGGGCGGGCGCGGGCACCCCGGACAGGCCGAGGGTCGCGTCGTACGCCTTCTTCCAGTCGCCGTTCTCCTCGTGGTGCGCCAGCGCGTCGTTGAGCGCGCCGCGCAGCACGGTGTCGTTCCTCGGCGTGCCGATCCCGTACGGCTCCTGGGAGAACGGCTCCCCGACCACCTTGAGCTCGTCCGGCACCTTGGCCGCGTAGCCCATGAGGATGGTGTTGTCGGTGGTGACGGCGTCCACCTGGGAGGTGATCAGGTTGTCCACGCAGGCCGAGTAGGTGTCGTAGCCGATCAGGTGCGCCTTCGGGTACTGCTTCTGGATCCGCTGGTACGGGGTGGAGCCGGACGCCGAGCAGACCTTCCTGCCGTCGAGGTCCTGCGGGCCGGTGATCTCCTTGTCGTTCCTGCGCACCAGCAGCGACTGGCCGGCGATGAAGTACGGCCCGGCGAAGCCGACCAGCTTCTTGCGGTTGTCGTTGATGGTGTAGGTGCCGACGTAGTAGTCGACCTGGCCGCTCTGCAGCGCGGTCTCGCGGTTGGCCGAGGCGATGGTCTTGAACTCGATGCGGTCCGGGCCGAACCCGAGGTCGGCGGCGACCATCTTGGCGATCTCGATGTCGAAGCCGGAGTACTCGCCGGTGGCCGGGTTCTTCTGGCCCAGGTAGGGCTGGTCCTCCTTGGCGCCGACCACCAGGTGCCCCCGGCCGCGGGCCGCGTCCAGCGTCGGCGAGCCGCTCACCGCGCTGCCCGCCGCCACCGCGTAGGTGGGCAGCGCGCTGGGCTGCGGCCCCTTCGGCGGCGGGGTGCCGGGCTTGCCGCAGCCGGCCAGCAGCAGGGCGGCGGCCGCGAGGGTCAGGATCTTCTTCACGGGCCCGGCCTCAGTGCTTGAGGATCTTGGAGAGGAAGTCCCGGGCGCGCTCGGTCTCCGGGGCTCCGAAGAACTCCTCCGGGGCGCGGTCCTCGACGATCCGCCCGTCGGCCATGAAGACCACCCGGTTGGCGGAGGCGCGGGCGAATCCCATCTCATGGGTGACCACGATCATCGTCATGCCCTCGTGCGCCAGCTGGCGCATCACGTCCAGCACCTCGTTGATCATCTCGGGGTCGAGCGCCGAGGTCGGCTCGTCGAACAGCAGGGCCTTGGGGTCCATCGCCAGCGCCCGGGCGATCGCGACGCGCTGCTGCTGGCCGCCGGAGAGCTGGGCCGGGTACTTGTCCGCCTGCGAGGCCAGCCCGACCCGCTCCAGCAGCGCCCGGGACTTGGCGTCGGCCTCCGCCCTGCCCCGGCCGCGCACCTTCACCTGCGCCAGCGAGACGTTCTGCAGCACGGTCTTGTGCGCGAAGAGGTTGAAGGACTGGAACACCATCCCGACCTCGGCGCGGAGGCGGGCCAGCCCCTTGCCCTCCTCGGGCAGGGGCCGACCGTCGATCACGATGGAACCGGACTCGACCGGCTCCAGCCGGTTGATGGCCCGGCAGAGGGTGGACTTCCCGGAGCCGGAGGGGCCGATCACCACCACGACCTCGCCCCGGCCCACGGTCAGCTCGACGTCCTGGAGGACGTGCAGCGCCCCGAAGTGCTTGTTGACGCCGCGTAACTCGATCAGCGGGGTGAAGCCGCACGGCCCGGGCGGGGACGGCGGCTCGGCGGCGGTGCTCACTTCCCGCGCCGCCCCTTCAGCAGCCACCCGAGCGCCACACCCGCGACCAGGGTGGCCAGCAGGGCGATCCAGAGCGGAGCGGTCACGGTGAACACCCAGAACTGGATCTTCACCTTGTCGAGGTTGGCGAACAGGAACCATGCGGCGAGCACGACGATCACGCCGATGCCGATGTAGCGGGTGGGCACCCCGCCGATCTCGCTGCGCCTGGTACCCGAGGAGTCCGAAATCTTGGTCACCCGAGCATTCTGGGGGCGATTGGGGGTATTTGCCCGGATGCGCGGCCGGGAGTGCCCCACAGAGGTCAACTTCGCCCCCGCGGGTTCACCGCCCGTCAGCCCCCGTCAGCCCCGGTCAGCGGTCGTCAGCAGTCGTCGGCGGTCGTCAGCGGTCGTCAGCGTTCGTCCCTCCAGGAGCGCCAGAGCGCCGCGTACGGGCCGCCGGCCGCCACCAGCGCGGGGTGGCTGCCGTACTCGCTGATCCGCCCGTCCTCGACCACCGCGATCACGTCCGCGTCGTGCGCGGTGTGCAGCCGGTGCGCGATGGCGATCACCGTGCGGCCCTCCAGCACCCGGGCGAGCGAGCGCTCCAGGTGCCGGGCGGCCCTCGGGTCCAGCAGCGAGGTGGCCTCGTCCAGCACCAGGGTGTGCGGATCGGCCAGCACCAGCCGGGCCAGCGCCAACTGCTGGGCCTGCGGGGGTGTCAGCACGGCGCCGCCGGAGCCGACCTCGGTGTCCAGCCCGGCCGGCAGCGCGTCCACCCACGACCCGGCGTCCACCGCCTCCAGCGCCCCGCGCAGCTCGGCGTCGTCGGCGCCCGGCGCGGCCAGCCGCAGGTTGTCCCGGAGCGTCCCCACGAAGACGTGGTGCTCCTGGTTGACCAGCGCGACCTCGGCGCGCACCCGCTCGGTCGGCATCCGCGACAGGGCCGCCCCGCCCAGGGTCACACTGCCCCGGCCGGGCGCGTAGATCCCGGCCAGCAGCCGGCCCAGGGTGGACTTGCCGGCCCCGGACGGCCCGACCAGCGCCACCCGGCTGCCGGGGGCGACGTCCAGGCTGATGCCGTGCAGCACATCGGCGCCCTCCCGGTAGCCGAAGCGCACGTCCCGCGCCTCGACCCGCCGCCCGTTCGGCCGGACCTCGTCGTCGGCCTGCGCCTGCGGCACCTCGTGCACCCCGACCAGCCGGGCCAGCGAGGCCTGACCGATCTGCAGTTCGTCGTACCAGCGCAGGATCCGGTCGACCGGCGCCACCATCGCCTGGGCGTACAGCACCCCGGTGGTCAGCTGGCCCACGGTGATCCAGCCCCGCAGGGCGAACAGCCCGCCGAACACCAGCGGACCGAGCACGGCCAGGGTGTACGCCGCGTCGATGGTCGGGAACCAGACCGAGCGCAGCCAGAGCGTGTACCGCTCCCAGGCGATCCACTCCGCCAGCTTGCGGTCGGTCAGCCGGACCCGCTGCTCGCCCAGCCGGAGTGCCTCGACCGTCCGGCCGGCGTCGACCGTCTCGGCCAGCACCGAGTTCGCCGCCGCGTACCCCGCCGACTCGTTGCGGTAGGACTGCGGGGCGCGCCGGAAGTACCAGCGCGAGGAGACCAGCAGCACCGGCACGCCGATCAGCGCGGTGAGCGCGAGCAGCGGCGAGGTGAGCGTCAGCGCGCCGAACACCAGCACCAGCGAGACGATCCCGACGGCCAGCTCCGGCACCGCCTCGCGCACCGACTTGTCCAGCCGGTCGATGTCGGTGGTGCCCCGGGAGACCAGGTCGCCCGTCCCGGCCCGCTCCAGGACGCCGGTCGGCAGCGCCACCGAGCGGACCAGGAAGTCCTCCCGCAGATCGGCCAGCACCCGCTCGCCGAGCACCGCCCCGCGCATCCGCGACCACCAGGTGAAGGCGGACTGCACCGCGAGCGCGAGCAGATACCACGCCACGGCGACCGTGATGACGGACTCCGCGGTGCCGGCGGCCAGCGACTCGACGAGCCTGCCGAGCACCCAGGGACCGACCAGCCCGGCCGCCGTCGCCACCGCGTGCAGCCCGACCACCGCCGAGAGGCCGCCCCGGTGACGCCGGGCCAGCAACCGCAGGTAGCCGCGCACGGCGGCCGGCGAACCGACCGGCAGGGTGACGGCCGGACCCTGCTCCTGGTGGACGGGGGGCTTCATGCGTCACTCCTCGACTCGGTGCGGGCGGCGCCGGCCCCGGCCGGGCGCTCCCCCGCCGGTTCCGGCTCGTCCGCGCGGGTGACCACCGCCCGGTAGGCCGGCTCGGCGCGCACCAGTTCGCGGTGGACGCCGGTGGCGGCCACCCGGCCGCCCCGCAGCAGCACCACCCGGTCCGCCTGGTCGAGCAGCAGCGGGCTGGTGGCGAAGACCACCGTGGTGCGCCCCTCCCGGTTCTTGCGCAGCCCGGCGGCGATCTTGGACTCGGTGTGCGCGTCGACCGCGCTGGTCGGCTCGTCCAGCACCAGCACCGGCGGGTCGGCCAGCAGCGACCGGGCCAACGCCAGCCGCTGCCGCTGCCCGCCGGACAGCGACCGCCCGCGCTCGGTGATCGACGCCCCCATCACACCGGGCCCTCCTGCTGCGGCCCCCGGGCGCCCGGACCCGGCGCCGACGCTCGGCGCTCCGTCCGGGGCCCCGACCTCCGCACCGTCCGCCAGGGCGTCGAGCACGTCCTGGGCGCGGGCCGCCGCGAGCGCGTCCCACGGATCGACCCGGCCGGAGGCGGGGATGTCGAACAGCGCCGCCAGGGTGCCGGAGAGCAGCACCGGCTCCTTGTCGTGCACCAGCACCGCGGCCCGCGCCTCGGCCAGCGGGACGGTGTCCAGCTCGGTGCCGCCGAGCCGGACCGACGGCTCCGCCGGCCCGTCCCCGTCCGTCGGGACGTGCCCGCCGAGCCGTTCGGCGAGTGCTCCCGCGAAGTCCGGGTCGCCGCAGACCACGGCGGTCAGCTCGCCGGCCCGGGCGGTCAGCCCGGTCACCGGGTCGAACAGGTCGGAGCGCGCCGGGTCGGCGAGCGAACCGGTCCCGGTGCCCTCCGTCCTGGCGAGCGCGAGCACCCGCAGGACGCGCCCGGCGGAGACCCTGGCCACGCTCCAGGCGTGCGCCGACTCGCCGAGGATGCGCAGCGGCGCGGCGAGGAACACGATGGCGCCGTAGACCGCGACCAGGGTGCCGACCGAGATCCGCCCGTCGGCCGCCAGCCGGGCGCCGTACCAGGTGATGCCGACCACGAAGAGGCCGGGCAGCAGGACCTGCTGGGCCTGCATCAGGGACCAGACCCGGGCCGAGCGGACGGCCGCGGCGCGGAACCGCTGGGAGGCGGCCCGGTAGCGGTCGAGGAACAGCTGCTCGCCGCCGATCCCGCGCAGCACCCGGAGCCCGGCCACCGTGTCGGCGGCCAGCTCGGTGGCCTTGCCGCCGAGGGCGCGCTGATCGGTGTAGCGGCGCTGGAGCGGCCCGAGCAGCGGCCAGACGGAGACCGCGAGCACGGGCACCCCGAGCAGCACCGCCACCCCGAGCACCGGCTCGACCGCCAGCACCGCGGCGCCGACCGCCAGCCAGACGGCGACCGCCGCGCGCAGCCGGGCGGTGAGCTCGACGTACCAGCCGACCTTCTCGACGTCCCCGCTGCCGACCGCGACGACCTCGCCGGTGGCGATCCGCCGGGACAGCCCGGAGCCGAGGTGCGAGGCCTGACGGGAGACCAGCTGGCGGACCTGGCAGACGGCGTGGATCCAGTTCCAGACCGCCTGGCGGTGCAGCAGCACGGTGGCGAGCGCGGACACCGCGGTCAGCGCCAGGGAGAGCGCGCCGATCCGCCACAGGGCGCCGGTGTCGCCGTCGACGACGGCCTGCACGCCGAGGCCGACCGGCACCGGCAGGGCGGCCTGACAGCCCATCTCCAGCAGCGCCCAGCCGGTGGCGAGCGCCTGACCGCGCCGCTGGCCGCGCTGGAGCCAGCGCAGCAGCGCGAGCGGGGTGGAGAGGTCGGGACGGCCGGGATCGGCCAGGGGGAGGGTTTTGAGCAGCATGACGCTCCGTTGCGGGGCGGTGCGGGCGGAGGGTTGCGGAGGACGGCCGGTAGGGTCGCGGGGCGGGCTCGTCAGGAGGTCATGGCAGTGAGGGTGCCAACTCGACTGTGACCTGCGCAACAGGTTTTCCGGGCCCCCGACCGACCCCGTAGGGTTGTGCACGCGCCGGTATCAGGCGCCGGAAATTTCCCGGCCAGGGGAACACTTCCGGCCGTCGCGCCGGTTGCCCCATCGGAACCACAGGGACGACCAGGAGAGGGCACTCCTTCCGTGAGCAACATCCCCAGCGTCACGCTCAACGACGGCACCCGGATCCCCCAGCTCGGCTTCGGGGTCTGGCAGGTGCCGGACGCGGAGGCCACCGCCGCCGTCCGCGCCGCCATCGAGGCCGGCTACCGCTCGATCGACACCGCCGCGATCTACGAGAACGAGTCCGGCACCGGCAAGGCGGTCGCCGAGGCCCTCGCGGGCGGCCTCGCCCGCGAGGACCTCTACATCACCACCAAGCTGTGGAACTCCGGCACCCGCGACTGGTCCGGCGAGCAGGGCCGCGACGCGGTGCTGCGCGAGTTCGACGCCTCGCTGGACCGGCTGGGCCTGGACTACCTCGACCTCTACCTCATCCACTGGCCGCGCCCGATGCACGGCAGCTACCTCAACGTCTGGAAGGCGCTGGAGCAGCTGAAGGCGGACGGCCGGGTCCGCTCGGTGGGCGTCTCCAACTTCGGCACCGAGCAGCTCACCCGGCTCGCCGAGGAGTCCTCGCTCCTCCCGGCGCTGAACCAGGTCGAGCTGCACCCGTACTTCCCCCAGGAGGAGCTGCGCGCCTTCCACGCCCGGCACGGCATCGCCACCGAGGCGTGGAGCCCGCTCGGCCAGGGCAAGGAGCTGCTCTCCGAGCCGGAGCTGGTCCGGATCGCCGCCGCGCACGGCCGCACGGTCGCCCAGGTGGTGCTCCGCTGGCACCTGCAGAGCGGCATCATCGCGATCCCGAAGTCGGTCACCCCGTCCCGGATCAAGGAGAACCTGGACGTCGCCGGCTTCGAGCTGGACGCCGAGGACCTCGCCGCGATCGCCGGCGTGGCCACCGGCACCCGGATCGGCCCGGACCCGCAGTCCTTCGACTGGAACTGACCGGCCAGGCGGCCCCGGCCGCCCGACCGCCCGTCAACGGCGAAGGCCGCCCTCCCCGCTCGGGGG
>NZ_JBHVER010000140.1:0-22176 GCF_042802195.1 Kitasatospora sp. NPDC057500
TCGACGACGCCCTTGAACAGCTCGCGGTCCTCGCCCTTGTTGATCGCCTCCACATCGGCGCCGATCAGCTCGACGCCGTACTTCTCCAGCGTCCCCGCCTGGTGCAGGGAGATCGCGGTGTTCAGCGCGGTCTGCCCGCCCAGGGTCGGCAGCAGCGCGTCGGGGCGCTCCTTCGCGATGATCTTCTCGACGAACTCCGGGGTGATCGGCTCGACGTAGGTGGCGTCGGCGATCTCCGGGTCGGTCATGATCGTCGCCGGGTTGGAGTTGACCAGGACGACCCGCAGGCCCTCGGCCTTCAGGACGCGGCAGGCCTGCGTGCCCGAGTAGTCGAACTCGGCGGCCTGGCCGATCACGATCGGGCCGGACCCGATGACCAGGACGGACTTGATGTCAGTGCGCTTAGGCACGCTGGCCCTCCATGAGCTCAACGAAACGGTCGAAGAGGTACGCCGCGTCGTGCGGGCCGGCAGCCGCTTCGGGGTGGTACTGCACGCTGAAGGCAGGGGTGTCGAGCGCCTGCAGGCCCTCCACGACATCGTCGTTGAGGCAGACGTGGGAGACCTCGACCCGCCCGTAGGGCGTGTCGCTGACCTTGTCGAGCGGTGCGTTGACGGCGAAGCCGTGGTTGTGCGCGGTGACCTCGACCCTGCCGGTGGTGCGGTCCTGGACCGGCTGGTTGATGCCGCGGTGGCCGTACTTCAGCTTGTAGGTGCCGAAACCCAGCGCCCGGCCGAGGATCTGGTTGCCGAAGCAGATCCCGAAGAACGGGGTCCCGCGCTCCAGCACGCCCCGCGCCACGGCGACCTGGTGGTCGGCGGTCGCCGGGTCGCCCGGGCCGTTGGAGAAGAACACGCCGTCGGGGTCGACCGCGTAGACGTCCTCCAGGGTGGCGTTCGCCGGCAGCACGTGCACCTCGATACCGCGCTCGGCCATCCGCTGCGGAGTCATCGCCTTGATACCGAGGTCCAGGGCGGCGACCGTGAAGCGCTTCCCACCGACCGCCGGCACCACGTACGGCTCGGAGGTGGCGACCTCCGCGCACAGGTCGGCGCCCTTCATCTCCGGCGAGGCCTGCACCCTGGCGAGCAGCGCCGCCGGATCGGCCAGCGCCTCGCCGGAGAAGATCCCGCAGCGCATCGCGCCGCGCTCGCGCAGGTGCCGGGTGAGCGCCCGGGTGTCGATGCCGCTGATACCGACGACGCCCTGGTTCACCAGCTCCTCGTCCAGCGAGCGGCGCGAGCGCCAGTTCGAGGCGACCCGGGCGGGGTCACGGACCACGTACCCGGCGACCCAGATCCGCTTGGACTCGTCGTCCTCGTCGTTCCAGCCGGTGTTGCCGATCTGCGGCGCGGTCATCACGACCACCTGGCGGTGGTAGGACGGATCGGTCAGAGTCTCCTGGTAGCCGGACATGCCGGTGTTGAAGACCGCCTCACCGAAGGCCTCACCGGTCGCGCCGTAGGCCTGGCCACGGAAGGTCCGGCCGTCCTCCAGGACGAGCACGGCAGGCAGTCGGGTCGTGAACCGACGTGCTGACATCACGAGCCCTGCCCATTCTCGGCGATGCGTGCCCGCGACGCTGCCACCACGATCGCAAGCACCAGCACCGACACGGCGACGGCCCACACGGACACCGACTCGTCAAGCAGAACGGCCGACCAGACGAGTGTCAGGATCGGCTGGACGAGCTGGATCTGCCCAACTCTCGCTATTCCACCTTTGGCGAGGCCGAGATTCCACGGTATGAAGCCGAGGAAGGAGCTGACGGCAGCAATGTAGATCATTCCGGCCCATGCGTGGGATCCGGCCCCGGAGAGAGCCGGGCCGTTGTCCTGCAACGAGATTGCGGCAACAGAAACCGCTACGGCGACCGGCAGGCCGCAGCAGATGGACCACGAGATGGCCTTTATCGCCCCGTGTCGGCGGGTCAGAATAGCGCCTTCAGCGTATCCGAGGCTCCCCGTGACCACCGCGAGGAACGCGAAGAGATCCCCGAGTCGGGGGGCCTGTATTCCACTTCGGAAGATGCTGAAAGCGGTGACGGTGAGGGCGCCGCCCGTGGCACACAGCCAGAAGACGGGTCCGGGTTGCTCCTTCGCCCTGACCGATCCCGCGATCGCTATCGCCAACGGCATCGCGCCCAGGATCACCGCTGCGTTCACCGACGTGCCGTGCGCAAGGGAGAAGGCCGTCGACAGGGGGAATCCCACCACGTTGCCGAACACCACGATCGCGACGCCCCTGCGCGCCGTCCGCGGAGGGATGAAGCCGCCTGCCACCAGCAGGTACGCGGATGCGATCGGGAAGGCCAGGATCGTGCGTCCCATCGCGACGAGGAAAGGGTCTATTCCCTCCACGGCGAACTTCGTGGCCGGCAGGGTGAAACTGAAGCAGAGCATTCCCGCACTGCCGAGCGCGATGCCTAGAAGTCGTTGGGATTCCTGGCTGCTGGAGACCTCTTTGTCGGGATGTAGAACTGCCACGGGATCCTGCCTTGGTAGGGGTTCATTTCCCATGAATCGGTCATGCCGACCCGGCGGCACCCACCAGGGTGCCGCCGGGCTGTGCGTACACGCGATCAGCTGGATTCGAGCTGCCTGGCCTCCGACGGCATCTTCCGGCCTCAGCGGGCCTCAGACGAACGAACGGCGGTAGAGCGTCCCCGCGCTCCACACCAGGTCGACGCCGCCCCATTCCATGGCGGAGGCGACGTCGGGGAAGAACCCACTTCCGTTGAGGTTGGCGCTGGTGTTGCAGAGGACCGGGATGCCGCTGAGGCGCTGGTACGCCTGGAGGATCTCCTCCAGGACCGGGTCGTCCTCGCGGCTGACGGTCTGCAGCCGAGCGGTGCCGTCCAGGTGCACGATCGCCGGGATCCGGTCGAGCCAGTCCGGTCGGACCCGGTGCTCGAAGAGCATGTGCGGGTCGGGCGTGCCGGGGTCGAAGATGGCGGGGGCTTCGTCGACGAGGCAGATGGGGGCGACCGGGCGGTAGTGCTCCCGCCCCTTGATCCTGTTGAGCAGATCCTTCATGCCGGGGTTCGACGCGGGTGAGAGGATGCTCCGTCCGCCCAGGGCCCGGGGACCGAGTTCGGCACGGTCGTTCAGCACCACCACGGGCGCCCCTGTCTCGTGCAGGACCGCCGCCAGCTCGGCCGGGGTGCAGCTCTCGGAACGCCACCCCGAAGGCGTCTGGGAGGGCTTGACCTCCGGTCCCCGACGCGCGTGCCACTCCAGGGGCACGAGGCCCTGCTCGCCGACGAGCCGGCAGGCGGCAGTTCCGAGGGCCGCCCCCGAGTCGTTCGGGAACGGCGGCACCCACACGTCCGCGAAGAGCTTGTTCCTGCGAAGCGCGCTGTTCCACTTGATGTTGAGCGCGCAGCCGCCGGAGAACGTGAGGTTCCACGGGCCGGCTCCCTTCCACGAACGGATCTTGGCGCTGATCCGGTCGATGAGGAGCTCCTGCAGGAACTCGTGAACCGACGCCAGCACGTCCTCGTCCGACACGCCGAGGGCCGAGACGTCCTTGGCGACATCGCGGTAGAACGGGTGGAGGTACCGGACCGACGGCTCGAACTGTGTTCCCCACCCCCCGATCTCGTCCCTGAACGAGCGGGCCTGGATGCCGTCGCCGTCGAAGTGCGCCGCGAACTGCTTCCGCAGAACCGCCTTGACCTCCGAACGGGCATCGCCGAGGGCGATGTAGGCCATGAGCTTGCCGGCGACGGAGAGGTCGTCGGCGGTCGCGGCGTCCGTCGCTCGCCGCCACGGCCCGAAGTGGTGCCCCGCTGTGGCGTAGATGTGCCCGATCAGCGGGAACAGCGGTCCACCGTTCTCGATCGTTCCGCTGCGCGGATCCACCCAGTAGAGGCGCGGGAACATGCCGCCGTCCCACACCAGCGAGAACGCCGGCTCGCCGCGACGCGCGAAGGGGCTGGTGCAGTACGCGCCGATCAGGTGCGCCGAGACGTGGAAGTAGCTGCTGTACTCGACAGGACCGCCGGCGATGGTGAACGTCCCGGTCCGCCCGGGGGACAGCACCGACGAGGCGAGGTTCTCGTGGTACGGCGCGGTGAGGATCTCCAGGTCCCGGCCGAAGTCCTGCAGGTTGACCACACCGTTGCTCCGCCCGTCCCAGCCGTCGATGACGAAGCGGTCGATGTCGTCCGTCTTGAAGCCGAAGTCCTGCAGGATCTGAGGAACCACTCGGAGGTCACTGACCAGGCTGTAGCGCGGATTGTTCGAGATCTTTTCGATCTCCACGCTGAAGATCAGCCGGTTGTCGTCGAGCAGGGCGACCGAGCCGTCGTGCGTGAGCTTGAGTCCGCATATCAGCACGTCTATCACTCCAGGGTTGACGGGAAGTGCTCAGGAAGGGACGCGTGGAACTCTCGGGGCGATACCGCTGAGCAGTTCATTGGGAATGGTTCCGGAGAGACCGGCGATCTCCTCGACCGGCAGGCCGTCGCCCCAGAGGACGACCGGATCGCCTGGTCGCGCGGCGGGGAGGTCGCGCAGGTCAATCATGATCATGTCCATGCACACCCGGCCGACCCGGGGTGCTCGCTTGCCGTTGACCAGAACGGGCGCTCCCTGCGGCGCTGCCCGCGGGTAGCCGTCGCCGTATCCGACTGCCACCGTGCCGACCGGCATGTCCTGGGGGCACGTGAACGCGGCCCCGTACCCGACGGACTCGCCGGCGCGGCACTGTCGAACGCTGATGAGTTCACTGGTGAATGTCATGGCCGGCTTGAGTCCGAAATCCGTTCCCAGTCGACCGGGAAGAGGGGAAGCCCCGTAGATCATGATTCCGGGGCGGATCCATTCGCGCTCCGCCGGGGGCCATGCCAGGACTCCGGCGGAATTGGACAGCGAGAGTTCGAGCCCCTCGCGCGAGAAGGACTGGGCAAGCCTGTGCTGTTCGGGCGTTGTCCCGCTCTTGACGTCATCGGCCGAGGACAGTTGTGCCATGACTCCCAGCACGCGGGTCCCGGTGGCGGTCGATCGGAGGGCTTCGAGTGCCACTGGGATTTCTTCCGGTCGGAATCCCAGCCTGTTCATCCCGATGTCCAGCTTCAGCCACACGTTCCTGATCCTCGGGGCGGCGGGCGAGCCCAATTGCCGAATCTGGTCGAACGAGTGGACGACCGGCCAGAGGTCGAGTTCGTCGACCAGGTTCAGCTCATGCTGCTCGAAGAACCCTTCGAGCAGCATGATGGGCTTGCCCCGGGCGACATCGCGGATCTCTGCCGCTTCCTCAAGGCAGGAGACCGCGTAGGCGTCGGCGGTGCTGATTCGGCTCGCGAGCAGGCGCGCCCCGTGCCCGTACGCGTTGGCTTTCACTACGGCGACCACCTTGGAGGTGGGTGCCCGTTTGCGCGCGATCTCCAGGTTGGTGCGTATCGCCTCGACGTCGATCATTGCCCGAAGTGGCCGTGACAACACGTCCTCCCGTGCCGTTTCGGAGAATTGCATACAAGGGGGTGTGGTCGGGCGACACGAAGGGGGCCGCCGGGATGCTGTTCGGTGGCCGCGCCGGTTGCGCCATGCCGTTCGCATTCCTTGGTCGCGTTTCGCGTGCTCCATTCAAGTTGTCGATCGCTCCTCTGTCAACGATCCACTGTTGCGGGATGTGGAATATCATCGTCCCGATATTAAGCATTTCAACGTGGGCAATGCAGCGGCTGCATTGTTCCACTTCAGTTGATCGGATCTCCGGGGCTCATCCGCGGGCCGGGGGCGGCCGCCACCAGGCGACTCCGTACTCGGCCGGGCGCCGATCCGTCGTTACGCCGATCTTTGATGTCGCCCGACATCGCGTTACCGTTCAACGCGTGCGCACTCATATCGTCTGGGACTGGAACGGAACGCTCTTCCACGACATGGAAGCGGTGCTCGGCGCGAGCAACGCCGCCTTCGCGACCATCGGCGTCGGCCCGATGACGCTGCAGGAGTACCGCGAGCAGTACGAGATCCCGATCCCCCGGTTCTACCAGCGGCTGCTCGGCCGGCTGCCCTCCGACGCCGAGTGGCTGCGCCTGGACGACGCGTTCCACGACCGCTACCGCGAGCTGAGCGCCGCCTGCGGCCTCACCGAGGGCGTCCGTGAGCTGCTGGACGGCTGGCGGGCGGCCGGGCGCAGCCAGTCGCTGCTGTCCATGTACGAGCACGACCGGCTGCTTCCGGTGGTCGAGGGCTTCGGCCTGACCGCCCAGTTCCTGCGGGTGGACGGGCGCAGCGGCCCGGCCGGCGGGCAGAAGGCCGAGCACCTGGTCCGGCACCTCGCCGCGCTCGGCGAGCGGGTGGACCCCGCCCGCACGGTGCTGATCGGCGACGCGGCGGACGACGCGCTGGCCGCGCTGGCCGCGGGCGCGCAGGCGGTGCTGTACACCGGCGGCTCGCACACCCGGGAGAAGCTGGAGCCGGTCGGCGTGCCGGTGGTGGACTCGCTGGCGGAGGCGGTCGAGCTGGCGGGGCGGCTCACCGCCTGAAGCCCGTCCGGCGGCGCACGGCGGCAGCGTGGCGCGGACCACGTCCACCGTTGGCGTGTCCGGGCGGGCGAAGCGGCCCGCCGCTGGTCAGGCTGGACGGGTGCAGGGTCCGTCGTCGGAACGGGCCGGCCGCCGTGACGAGGAGCGGAGCCCGCCATGCCCATCGACGCAGTCACCCAGGTCCCGGTGCCGGGCAACGAGCCGGTGCTCGGCTACGCGCCCGGCAGCCCGGAGCGGGAGCGTCTGGTGAGGCGGCTGGACGAGCTGGCGGCCGAGCAGGTCCCGCTGCCGATGACCATCGGCGGCGAGCAGCGGTTCGGCGGCGGCGAGCGGATCGACGTCGTCCAGCCGCACCACCACGCGGCCGGACTTGGCGTGCTCGGCAACGCCACCCGGGAGGACTCCCGGGCCGCGGTGGACGCCGCGCTGGCGGCCGGGCGGGAGTGGCGCTCGCTGTCCTTCGACGACCGGGCGGCGGTCTTCCTGCGCGCCGCCGACCTGCTGGCCGGACCGTGGCGGGAGACGCTGAACGCGGCCACCATGCTCGGGCAGTCCAAGACGGCGCAGCAGGCGGAGATCGACTCGGCCTGCGAACTGATCGACTTCTGGCGCTGGAACGTGCACTTCGCCCGGGAGATCCTGGCCGACCAGCCGGTCTCCTCGCCGGGGGTGTGGAACCGCACCGACCACCGCCCACTGGAGGGCTTCGTCTACGCGGTCACCCCGTTCAACTTCACCGCGATCGCCGGCAACCTGCCGACCGCGCCCGCGCTGATGGGCAACACGGTGGTGTGGAAGCCGGCCCCGACCCAGACGCTGGCCGCCCACTACCTGATGCGGCTGCTGGAGGCGGCCGGGCTGCCGCCGGGGGTGGTCAACATGGTCACCGGCGACGGGCAGCAGCTGTCCGCGGTGGCGCTCGCCGACCCGGCCCTGGCCGGACTTCACTTCACCGGCTCCACGGCGACCTTCCGCTCGCTCTGGCAGACCATCGGCGCCAACATCGGCGGCTACCGGGCGTACCCGCGGATCGTCGGCGAGACCGGCGGCAAGGACTTCCTGCTGGCGCACCGCTCGGCCGACCCGCAGATCCTCAAGGCCGCGCTGATCCGCGGCGCCTTCGAGTACCAGGGCCAGAAGTGCTCGGCGCTCTCCCGCGCCTACCTGCCGCGCAGCCTCTGGCAGCGGATCAAGGACGACTTCCTGGCCGAGGTGGACGCGCTGGCGGTCGGCGACGTCACCGACCTGTCGAACTTCATGGGCGCGCTGATCGACCGGAGGGCGTTCGAGAAGAGCCGGGCCGCCATCGACCGGGCCAAGGCCGACCCGACGGTGGAGCTGGCGGCCGGCGGCCAGTACGACGACGCGATCGGCTGGTTCGTCCGCCCGACCGTGCTGGTCTCCTCGGACTTCCGCAACGAGATGTTCCGTACCGAGTACTTCGGCCCGATCCTGGCCGTCCACGTCTACGAGGACTCCCGCTGGGACGACGTGCTGGGCCGGGTAGACGCGGGCGCGCCGTACGGGCTGACCGGTTCGGTGGTCGCCCAGGACCGCTACGCGATCGCGCAGGCGGTGGAGGCGCTGCGGTTCGCCGCCGGGAACTTCTACATCAACGACAAGCCGACCGGCGCGGTGGTCGGCCAGCAGCCCTTCGGGGGCGGCCGGGCGTCCGGCACCAACGACAAGGCGGGCGCGGCGCAGAACCTGCTGCGCTGGACCTCGGCCCGGTCCATCAAGGAGACGTTCGTGCCGCCGACCTCGCACGTTCACCCGCACATGGGCTGAGCGATCACGCTCCGCACACGGATGCCATGAGACGCTCCGCACGAACTTTCGGCTTTCGGCGCAAACCGGCAGCCTGATTGGACAAGCTGTCCAGGACGGCTCGATCTTCCTGCGGGTTTGCGCCTGGTTGTCCCCTGACACCTTGGATTGATCCCGTTAGGCTGGCTGGCGTCGTCGGGTGGTTCCGCAGAGGCCGAACGTCTCGTCCTACCCGCTGCAGAGGTGTTCCATGCGCGCCATGGGGCCTTTTCAGCAGGACGGTGCGGCAGGATTGCGGGAGACCCGGCGGTGCGAACCGAGTCCACCACCGAGTCACGCAACGGCGCGCGACAGGAGCCAAGAAGTCATGCAGACCAAGCTGGACGCAGCCAAGGCCGAACTGCTCAGGAAGGCAGCAGCAGCCGCTGAGAACAGCCAGGTGGGGGGAGCGGCGCCGGGGGAGGGACTGAGCAACGGCGCTCTGTCCGCGTACCTGCACCACTACTACCTCCACACGGCGCCGGAGGACCTGGTCGACCGCGACCCGGTCGACGTCTACGGCGCGGCGGCCTCCCACTACCGCCTGGGCCTCAAGCGCCCGCAGGGCACCGCCGAGGTGCGGGTGCACACCCCCTCGGTCGAGGAGAACGGCTGGTCCTGCGGCCACACCGTGGTCGAGGTCGTCACCGACGACATGCCGTTCCTGGTGGACTCGGTGACCAACGAGCTCTCCCGCCAGGACCGCGCGATCCACGTGGTCATCCACCCCCAGCTGGTCGTCCGCCGCGACATCACCGGCAAGCTGCTGGAGATCCTCGACGTCGACGCCTGCGCCCGCAGCCAGGCCGCCGGCACCGAGTGGCCGGCCGACGCGACCGTCGAGTCGTGGATGCACATCGAGATCGACCGCGAGACCGACCGCGACGACCTGCGCGAGATCGAGACCAACCTGCGCCGCGTGCTCGGCGACGTCCGCGAGGTCGTCGAGGACTGGAGCAAGATGCGCGACTCCGCGCTGCGCCTGGCCGACGAACTCGCCGAGCAGCCCCCGGCCGGCCTGCCCGAGCAGGAGGTCGGCGAGGCCTGGGAGCTGATGCGCTGGCTCGCCGACGACCACTTCACCTTCCTCGGCTACCGCGAGTACGACCTCGTCCAGCACGAGGGCGAGGAGGTCCTGCGGGCCGTCGCCGGCACCGGCCTCGGCATCCTGCGCTCCGACCCGGTCAGCCGCGACGAGCAGCACCACGCCGTCAGCGAGGCCTTCGGCCGGCTCTCCGCGCCGGTGCGCGCCAAGGCCCACGAGAAGAAGCTGCTGGTCCTCACCAAGGCCAACAGCCGGGCCACCGTGCACCGCCCCGCCTACCTCGACTACGTCGGCGTGAAGAAGTTCGACGCCAACGGCGAGGTCGTCGGCGAGCGCCGCTTCCTCGGCCTGTTCTCGGCCGCCGCCTACACCGAGTCGGTCAGCCGCATCCCGGTGGTCCGCCGCAAGGTCCAGGACGTCATCGCCCAGTCCGGCTTCTCCACCGAGAGCCACGACGGCCGCGACCTGCTGCAGATCCTGGAGACCTTCCCCCGGGACGAGATCTTCCAGACCCCGGCCGACGGGCTGCTCCAGATCGCCACCAGCGTCCTGTACCTCCAGGAGCGCCGCCGGCTGCGGCTGTTCCTGCGCCAGGACGAGTACGGCCGCTACTTCTCCGCGCTGGTCTACCTGCCGCGCGACCGCTACACCACCCGCATCCGGCTGCGCCTGATGGACATCCTGATGCAGGAGCTCAACGGCGCCTCGATCGACTACACGGTCTGGTCGACGGAGTCGGTGCTGACCCGTCTGCACTTCGTCGTCCGGGTCACCCCCGGCAGCGAGCTGCCGCAGCTGACCGACTCCGAGGTCGAGCGGATCGAGGCCAAGCTGGCCGAGGCCGCCCGGTTCTGGATGGACGGCTTCAACGACCAGCTGCACGTCGAGCTGGGCGAGGAGCGGGCCGCCGAGCTCTCCCGCAAGTACGCCAACGCCTTCCCCGACGGCTACCGCGCCGACTTCACCGCGCGCACCGCCGTCGCCGACCTCAAGCAGATCGAGTCGCTGCACGGCGAGGGCGACTTCCGGCTCAACCTGTACCAGCCGGTCGGCGCCGGCGACGACGAGCGCCGCTTCAAGATCTACCGGGTGGGCGGCCCGATCTCGCTCACCGAGGTGCTGCCGGTCCTCCAGCGGCTGGGCGTCGAGGTGCTCGACGAGCACCCGTACGCGCTGACCCGCTCCGACCACACCACCGCCTGGGTCTACGACTTCGGCCTGCGGCTGCGCGAGGCCGTCGAGCTGACCGACGAGGCCCGCGAGCGCTTCCAGGAGACCTTCGCCGCCACCTGGACCGGCAAGGCCGAGAACGACGGCTTCAACGAGCTGGTCCTGACCGCCGGGCTGACCTGGCGCCAGGCGATGATGCTGCGCGCGTACGCCAAGTACCTGCGCCAGGCGGGCTCCACGTTCTCCCAGGACTACATGGAGGACGCGCTCCGCAACAACACCCACACCACCCGCCTGCTGGTGAACCTCTTCGAGGCCCGGCTGAGCCCCAGCCACCAGCAGGGCGCCCTGGAGCTGACCGAGGGCATCCTGGAGGAGCTGGCCGGCGCGCTGGACGAGGTCGTCTCGCTGGACGAGGACCGCATCCTGCGCTCCTTCCTGCACCTCATCAAGGCCACCCTGCGGACCAACTTCTTCCAGCACGACGGCTCCGGCGCGTGGCACTCCTACGTGTCGATGAAGTTCGACCCGCAGGCGATCCCGGACCTGCCGGCCCCGCGCCCGGCGTTCGAGATCTGGGTCTACTCGCCGCAGGTCGAGGGCGTGCACCTGCGCTTCGGCAAGGTCGCCCGCGGCGGTCTGCGCTGGTCCGACCGGCGTGAGGACTTCCGCACCGAGATCCTCGGCCTGGTCAAGGCGCAGATGGTGAAGAACACCGTCATCGTGCCGGTCGGCGCCAAGGGCGGCTTCGTCGCCAAGCAGCTTCCGGACCCGTCGGTCGACCGCGAGGCCTGGCTGGCCGAGGGCGTCTCGTCCTACAAGACGTTCATCTCGGCCCTGCTGGACATCACCGACAACCTGGTCGGCGGCGAGGTCGTCCACCCGGCCGACGTGGTCCGCCACGACGAGGACGACACCTACCTGGTCGTCGCCGCCGACAAGGGCACCGCGACCTTCTCCGACATCGCCAACGGCGTCGCCGAGTCCTACGGCTTCTGGCTGGGCGACGCGTTCGCCTCCGGCGGCTCGGCCGGCTACGACCACAAGGGCATGGGCATCACCGCCCGCGGTGCCTGGGAGTCCGTCAAGCGCAACTTCCGCGAGCTCGGCCACGACACCCAGACCGAGGACTTCACGGTCGTCGGCATCGGCGACATGTCCGGCGACGTCTTCGGCAACGGCATGCTGCTCAGCGAGCACATCCGCCTGGTCGCCGCCTTCGACCACCGCCACATCTTCCTCGACCCGAACCCGGACGCGGCCGCCTCCTACGCCGAGCGCCGCCGCCTCTTCGAGCTGCCCCGCAGCTCCTGGGACGACTACGACAAGTCGCTGATCTCGGCGGGCGGCGGCGTCTTCCCGCGCAGCGCCAAGTCGATCCAGCTGTCGCCGCAGGTCCGGGCCGTGCTGGGGGTCTCCGACACCCGGCTCACCCCCGCCGAGCTGATGAGGGTCGTCCTCCAGGCGCCGGTCGACCTGTTCTGGAACGGCGGCATCGGCACCTACGTCAAGGCCTCCACCGAGTCCAACGCCGAGGTCGGCGACAAGGCCAACGACGCCATCCGCGTCAACGGCGAGCAGGTCCGCGCCCGCGTCGTCGGCGAGGGCGGCAACCTCGGGTGGACCCAGCTGGGCCGCATCGAGTACGCCTCCTCCGGCGGCCCCGAGGGCAACGGCGGCTGGATCAACACCGACGCCATCGACAACTCGGCCGGCGTCGACACCTCGGACCACGAGGTCAACATCAAGATCCTGCTCAACCAGGTGGTCGCCGACGGCGACATGACGGTCAAGCAGCGCAACACCCTGCTCGCCGAGATGACCGACGAGGTCGGCCACCTCGTGCTGCGCAACAACTACGCGCAGAACGTGGTGCTGGCCAACGCGGTCGCCCAGGCGCACAGCATGGTCAACGTCCACTCCCGGATGATCAACCGCCTGGAGGGGGCCGGCCAGCTGGACCGGGCGCTGGAGTTCCTGCCCACCGAGCGGCAGATCCGCGAGCGCCAGCAGAGCGGCCGGGGCCTGTCCCAGCCCGAGATGTCGGTGCTGCTCGCCTACACCAAGATCACCCTGGCCGACGAGCTGCTCGCCACCGACCTGCCCGACGACCCGTTCTTCCGCACCGCGCTGCACGACTACTTCCCGAGCGCGCTGCGGGCCCGGTTCGCCGAGCAGATCGACCGGCACCCGCTGCGCCGCGAGATCATCACCACGCTGATCGTCAACGACACGATCAACCGCGGCGGCTGCACCTTCGCCTTCCGCCTGAAGGAGGAGACCGGCGCGACCTACGAGGAGGTCGCCCGCACCCACACCGCCGCCCGGGCCGTCTTCGGCCTGGGGGAGATCTGGGCCGAGATCGAGGGCCTGGACAACAAGGTCCCGGCCCGCGCCCAGACCAGGATGCGGCTGCACGCCCGCCGCCTCGTCGAGCGCGCCACCCGGTGGATGCTCAACAACCGGCGCCAGCCGCTGGACATCGCCGGCACCATCGAGTTCTTCCACGACCGGGTCAACCAGGTCTGGGGCTCGCTGCCCAAGCCGCTGCGCGGCGAGGACCTCGTCTGGTTCGAGAAGATCTACGACGAGCTCACCGAGGCCGGCGTGCCGGAGGAGCTCGCCACCCGGATCGCGGGCCTGTCCTCGACCTTCCCGACCCTGGACATCACCGAGGTCGCGGACCGCTCCGGCAAGGACGTCGCCCAGGTCGCCGAGCTCTACTACGACCTCGCCGACCGCCTCCAGATCACCCACCTGCTCGACCGCATCATCGAGCTGCCGCGCACCGACCGCTGGTCGTCGATGGCCCGCGCCGCCATCCGCGAGGACCTCTTCGCGGCCCACGCGGCGCTGACCGCCGACATCCTCGCCTGCGGCCCCGAGGACGCCGCCCCCGAGGACCGGTACACCGCCTGGGCGGACCTCAACGCCACCCTGCTGAACCGCGCCAAGAGCACCCTCGACGACATAAGGGGTTCGGACAACTACGAGCTGTCCAGCCTCTCCGTCGCGATGCGCGTCATCCGCACCCTGCTCCGCACGGGTTCGATGCGCTGACCTCCGGCCGGCACGGCTCACGGCGGGCCCGCGTCCTCAGGGACGCGGGCCCGCCGTCCGTGCTGTCCGGCTCCGGAACTCCTCCGGGCCCGCGGACAGGTGGAGGTGTGGAACTGTCGCAGCGGGGACGGATACGGGATGGCGATCAGTGGGCGTTCGGGGAGCTGTTCGACGAGACGGCGGGTGATCTGTACCGCTACGCCGTGCGGGCCACCGGGGACTGGGCGGTCGCGGAGGACGTCGTCCAGCTGACCTTCCTGGAGGCGTGGCGGCTGCGGCACAAGCTGCGGGAGGACGGCGGGGCGGTGCGGCCCTGGCTGTTCGGGATCGCCGCCAATGTGATGCGGAACACCGCCCGGGCAGCGCGCCGGCACCGGGCGGCGATGGAGCGGCTGCCGGCCCGGGAGACGGTGCCCGACTTCGCCGACGAGCTGGTGGGACGGCTCGACGACAGCGCGCAACTGGCCGCCGCCCGGCGGGCGCTCGGGCGGCTGCGGAAGGCCGAGCGGGAGGTGTTCGGGCTCTGCGTGTGGGCGGGGCTGGACTACGCGAGCGCGGCCGAGGCCCTGGGGGTGCCGATCGGCACGGTGCGTTCACGGCTCTCGCGCGCCCGCACCAAGCTGCGCGCGCTCGCCGACGAGGAACTGCGCAACGGCCGGGAACCGCGCCCGGCCCCCGGACAGGTACTGGGTGGCCGCGTCGGAGCGGCCCGGTCGATACGGGAGACGAACCGATGAACGAGGACGAACGCGCCGAGCTGGACCGGCTGGTGCCGGGCCCGGCGAGGCCAGAGCTCTCCGCCGACCGCCACCGGTTGCTGAGGGGACATCTGATGAGTGAGATCCGGGAGACGAAGGCCGTGCGGGCCCGTCGCGGCAGGCTCGGCTGGGTGGCGCTGCCCGCCCTGGCGGGCGGACTGGCGCTGGCGGTGGTGCTGAGCAGCGGCGGCGGCGAGGGCACCCCGGCGTCGCAGCCGCAGGCCCAGCAGCAGGCCTCGCAGCAGGGCGCCGAGACGCTGAACGCCGCCCCCGTCGGGGCCGTCCAGCTGCTGACCCAGGCCGCCGACACCGCGGCCGGCAAGCCCGACCCGAAGCCGGGCAAGAACCAGTTCGTCTACGTGGACAGCCTGGTGGCCTTCGCCGGCGTCAACATGGCCGCCGGGGAGTCGAAGATCGACCCCGCCCACCGCCGCCAGATCTGGCTCTCGGTGGACGGCAGCCAGCGGGGCGTCCTCAAGGAGGAGGGGGACCGGGGCGGCAAGGCCACCGCTCCGGAGAAGACCAAGGCCGGGGAGCCGGCGCCGCGGACCGACGGCGGGATCTGGGTCGAGTCGAACTCCGCGCCGTCCCTCAACTACCCGACGTACGACTACCTGGCCGCGCTGCCGACCGACCCGGACGCGTTGCTGGCGAAGATCTACGCCGAGACCAAGGGCAAGGGCCGCACCCCCGACCAGGAGGCCTTCGTCACCATCGGCGACCTGCTGCGCGAGCAGCTCGCCCCGCCGGCCGTCAGCGCCGCCCTCTACCGCGCCGCCGCCAAGATCCCCGGCGTCACCGTGGTGGACGACTCCGTCGACGCCTCCGGCCGGCACGGCGTGGCCGTCGCCCACGTGGACGGCGACACCCGCACGGAGTGGATCTTCGACCCGAAGACCCACGAGTTCCTCGGCGAGCGCCTGGTGGTCGTCGGCGAGGGCAGCGACCTGGGCAAGCCGGGCACCGTCGCCGGCCACTCCGCCGTCCTCGCCCGCACCGTCGTCGACCAGGCCGGGGAGGCCCCCAAGCAGCAGAACGCCTGAGCCGCCACGGCTCACCCGAAAGACAGGTAGACGCTGTGGGGCCCGGTGCAAGCGGGCCCCACAGCCGTTTGCCGTGCACGGCGCATCCGACCTGTCGGTCTCGTCTACCCCCTCTGGAATAACTTGTGGCGCATATAGCTTGTAGCGCATAATCCGGATGTGGCATGGGAAGTCTCGTTGCATGAAGAGGTCGATGCCTGGCTCGTTCGGCTCACCCAAGAGGAGCCGGGGATCGCCGACCACGTTGCGGCAGCCATCGACAAGCTCGAAGCCGATGGGCCCACCTTGGGCCGACCGCTCGTCGACCGGATCAAGAGGTCGAAGCACCACAACATGAAAGAGTTGCGGCCTCGCACGGGCGGCGAGACCGAGATCCGCATCCTGTTCGCGTTCGACCCCGATCGCGAAGCCATCCTCCTGGTCGCCGGCGACAAGACGGGCGCCTGGAACAAGTGGTACGACGAGAACGTCCCGGTCGCCGATGCCCGCTTCGACGAGCACCTCGAAGCACTCAGGGAAAGTGAGAAGTAGATGGCCAGGTCCTGGAGAGAGATCCGGCCCGAGGTCGTGTCCGATGAAGCCCGGGTCGCCGCGCATCGCGCCAAGCTCGACGCCGAGGTTCGTGCCTACCGTCTCGCGGAGATCCGCAAGGAGCAGGCTCTCACCCAGGTCGAGGTCGCCGAGATCATCGGCGTGACCCAGCCGAACGTTTCCCGTCTGGAGAAGGGCGAGCTCGACACCGCGGCACTCGCCACGATCCGCGCCTACGTGGAAGCGCTCGGCGGCCGGCTTCGCCTGGTCGCCGACTTCGGCGACCGCCAGCTGGTGATCCAGTAGCGCGGGGCTGCGCGATGGCCCGGTTCGCTGGGCGAGGGGCTCGCCGAAGGGTGGGCGAAGCTGTGGGGCCCGGTGCAAGCGGGCCCCACAGCCGTTCTCGGGTGTGCCTCCACCGTACGGCCTGTCGCTGTGTCAACAGGCGGTGATCGCGCCATCGAAGGCTGCATTCCGGTCCGATGATCGGTTCCTCAGGGCGATCGTCTGCGGGGCCTTCGAGATGCATGCCAAGGTGATCGTCATGGCATATGTGAAATGTCATGTATGGCATTCTCGAAGGAGGAGTAGGACGATGCGAACGAACCGACTCGCCCTGACGCTGGCCGGTGCCGCCGGTGCGGTGGCGATGCTGGCGGCGCCGACCCAGGCGGGTGCCGTCCAGGCCGGCGCGGCGAGTACGACCGCCACCACGGAGATCTGCAGCTCGACCAAGCTGCAGGCCGGACTGGCGACCTGGCTGTGTGCCGAGGTGACCGGCGGCGACGTGCAGCTGGTGGGCTGGATCTACCTGGCCGGCCCGCCGAGCCCGGGCGGCCCGTACCCGCAGCCCGAGGACCTCGTGACCGTGCTCTCGGGCGAGGTCGTGGGCGGTGCCTCGCTCGGCACGGTCAACAAGTGGACGCGGTTCGATCTCAGCCGGACCGCCGTGCGCGGCGTCGGCGGGACCGTGGCGTGCGGTTCCACCGTGCACGGCAGCTTCAGCGTCACCAAGCCCGGCTGGGGATCGACGCCGGTCACCCTCGACGCCGTGGTGCCGTGTTGATCTGATCGGCGCCGACGGGCCCGGGGATCGGGGGACTCCGGGCCCGTTCTCAACGGCCGGGCAGCGCGGTGGGGGTGCGTTGCCCCCGGAGGACGGCACGGGCGCGGGCGGCGACGGGGTGCCCGGGGTACTGCCCGTTCGTGACTCCGAGGACCTGCTGGGCGCCTCTCCCATGGTCACGCCCGAGGCTTGGGCGGCCTTCGTCGCGGGTGTCCGTGCGGTCCGTTGCGAGCCGGCCATTGACGGGCTCCACCCCCGCCGTGATCGCGGCGGGGCGGAGGGGTGATCAGTCTCTTTTCTGTCTTCTTCTCTTCACTCATGTCCTGGCGGTCACTCGTGAAGAAACAGCGCCGCCTCAGCGGGCGGCCGCGCGTTGGAGGGCGCTGGCGAGGAGGGCGAGGTCGGTGGGGCCGTTGCCGAGTTCGCGCACGGGGCGGCGGGCGGGCGGGGCGCCGAGGGTGTGGGGGTCGATGGCGACGACGGTGGGGCGGAGGGTGGCGGTGCGGGGGATGCGGCCGCTGATGCGGGCGGCCTGGAAGGCGGTGACGCCGCCGTCGGGGAGGCGGAGGTAGCCGCGGCCGGGGGTGGAGTCGGGGAGGGCGGCGGCGTCGCCGAGGTGGATGAGGAGGTCGGAGTCGGTCGGGTCCTCGGTGCGCAGGGCGATGCGCAGCAGGGCGGCCTCGTCGACGTCGGTGCCGGTGGTCTCGTCCGGGCGCCCGGTGGTGACGGCGAGGTGGATGCCGAGCGGGCCGCCGCGGCGGGCGACGGCGGCGAGGGCGCGGGCGAGCGGGCGGCCGACCGGGGAGGTGGGGGCGAGCAGGGCGTCGTAGTCGTCGACCACGACGACGAGGCGGGGCGGGCACGGCCCGGAGGCGGGCGGCGCGGTCACCGGGGCGGCGGGGGAGTCGGGGCTGCGCGGGTGGATGACCCGGGCGGCGGCGGGGGCGGTCGGGGCGCCGACGGCGGCCGGGACCGGGACGGGCTCCCCGTCGAGGATGCGGGCGGCGTGCCAGGAGGCGAAGTCCAGTCCGTCGAAGAGCCGCTCGCGCAGCGCCAGCTCGTCCTCCAGCGCCTCGGCGGCGAGCAGCGCGGCGCGCGGGTCGGTGGCGGCGTTGACCCGGCCGGTGACGTGCGGCAGCTCGCTGCACCCGGCGAGCCCGTCCTCGGTGGCCCGCCCCTCGACGATGGTGACGGCGAGGCGTTCGGGCCGCTCGGAGACGGCCAGCGAGGCGACCAGGGTGCGCAGCAGCTCGGTCTTGCCGGAGCCGCGGGCGCCGCCGATCAGCAGGTGCGGGCCGCCGGGGTCGGGGGAGGGGAGGGCGAGTTCGGGGTCGGCGAGGTCGAGGACGCACAGCTCGTCGCGGGTGGTGCCGAGCAGGGCGGTGGCGGCGCCGATGCCGCCGGCGTGCGCGGTCCAGCGGGCGGAGAGCTTGGCCGGGGTGACGGTGTCGAGCTGGAGCAGGTCGAGCAGGCGCAGCGCGTCCGGCAGCGGTCCGCGGTTGGCCGGGGCGGCTTCGCGCAGCGGGGCGAGGACGCGGGCGAGCCGCTCGGCCCAGGCGTCCGAGACGGCGTCCAGGGAGACCTCGTGCAGGGTCTCGCGGCCGCGGGCGGTGGGGCTCGGGCGGTCGATCGAGAGCTGGGTGCCGACCTCGCCGGTGATCAGCGCGGTGGCGCCGAGGCCGCGGGGCAGCAGTTCGGGCTGTTCGGCGAGGCAGACCGGGAAGATGCCGACGGCCGGGCCCTGGCGCAGCAGCAGGTCGAGCGCCAGCCGGGCGGACTCGGTGCCCGGGCGGCCGTCGACCACGACGACGGTGGCGGGGTGGCCGCCGAGGCCGACCGGGCCGCTGAGCCGGCCGGTGAGCTCGGTGAGCCGGGCGGTGGCCTGCTCGTCGTCGAGGCCGAGCAGCAGCCGGCAGTCCTGGCCGTCGGTGGGCCGCAGATGGGGCAGCCACAGCGCCCAGGCCCAGGTGTCGGCGCGGTCCTGCGGGGTGCGGGCCGGGTCGGCGTCGACCACGACCAGGCTGAGCCCGGTCGGCGGGTGCAGGGCGGCGAGCTGGGCGACGACGGCGCGGACGAGCGCGTCGAGGCGCTCGCGCGGGCCGCTGAGGCCGAGGCTGCCGGCGGTCTGCAGGTCGACGGTGACCGGGACGGCGGGCAGCACGGTGCCGGGGGAGGTGCCGGGGCCGCCGGGCCGGTCGGCGGTGCCGAGCCGCAGGGTGAGCGCGTCGGGGTGGCCGGGGCCGCGCTCCCAGAGCCGGGGCCCGGGGCCGAGCGCGTTGAGCAGCAGGGTGGCGAGGTCGGGCCAGCGCTCGCGCTGGGCGGCGGCCTGCCGGACGCGGGCGGCGGCGTGGTGGCGTTCGGCGCTCTCCTCGGCCGGTTCGGCGGCGGAGCGGCCGAGCCGCAGCGAGAGCAGGCCGCGGCCGCGCCCGGCGGGCGGCTCGGGGGCGGCCGGCGGTTCGGCGGCGGGCGGCGCGGGGCGGACCGGGGCCGGGGCGGCGAGCTGGAGGTGGCCGTGGCCGTCGGGCAGCGCGGCGCGGGCCGGCGCCGCGGAGCCGTCCCGGGGGTCCGGGGTGGCGATCCGCAGCGTGGTCTCGCCGATCCGCACCAGGCCGGCGCCGTCCAGCGGGACGGCCTCCTCGGGCGGGCCGGGCGGGACGATCCGGCCGTCGACGGTGGTGCCGTTGGTGGAGCCGAGGTCGCGGACGGTCACCGTGCCGTCGTCGGCGAGGTGCAGGGCGAGGTGCAGCCGGGAGACGTCGGGGTCGTCGACCGGGACGTCGGCCTCGCCGGAGCGGCCGACCCGGATCTCCCGGCCGTGCAGGCGGTGCACGCCGCCGGCGTCGGGGCCGCCGACGACGCGCAGCTCGGCGGAGGCCGGGGCGTCGTCGGGGTCGTCGGCGGTCGGGTCCGGCTCGTTGAGGGAGAGGACGGCGCCGTCGAGCAGCGGGGGGTGGCCGAGCAGGGTGTGCTCGTCCACGCGGTGCGCCCCGGAGTACAGGTGCACATGGGTGGCGGCCCGTGGTCCGCGCACTCCCACGGCGCCCGCGAGGGCGCCCGCCAGGGAGCCGAGCGCGGTGCCGACGGGCGCGGTGACCAGCACGTCCACATAGGGGATGGCGGAGCCGGCGGCTGCCGGGCCGCTGCGCGGTCGGAGGACGGTCAGCCGGATCTGCATCTCGCCCGCGGTCCCTTCTGCTGGTGTGACGCCTTGTGCCGCTGTCTCGGGCCGCTGCGGGTGAGCGGGGGTGGCCGCGACACCGTTTGGGCCACAAGAGTGGCGAGTGTCATCCTGCCATCCGTCACGGACAGTCCGCGCACCGTACCGGATTTGACGATCTTGCGATCATCGCCATGGTGGAGGCGACGGGGAATCAGGTCAACCGGCGCCCGGAAGGGCATGGTCCGCGGGCCCGCGGAACCGTTCGCGAACGCTCCGGGTCTTCCCGTAGGGGATGTCCCCCAACCCGGGCGAACGCCCCTGCCGGTCGCCTCAAAAACGTCAACGGACCCCGTTAGAGTGGCCGGAAACACGGGCCCGGCAGGCTCACCGCACCGGCGGAGGAGCGCCCCGCGCGGGCGGCACGACGAGGAGTGCGAGTGCGGCCAGTCGGCAGCAAGTATCTGCTGGAGGAGACCCTCGGACGAGGGGCCACCGGCACCGTCTGGCGCGGTCGGGTCCGCGCCGACGTCGAGGTGCCCGGCAGCGCGCCCGGGCAGCTGGTGGCGATCAAGGTCCTGCGCGAGGAGCTCGCCGCCGACCCGGACGTGGTGATGCGCTTCCTGCGGGAGCGCTCGGTGCTGCTGCGGCTGGCCCACCCGAACATCGTCAAGGTCCGCGACCTGGTCGTCGAGGGCGAGCTGCTGGCGCTGGTGATGGACCTGGTGGACGGCCCGGACCTGGCCCGCTACCTGCGCGAGCAGGGCCCCTTCAGCCCGATCGCGGGCGCCCTGCTGATGGCCCAGATCGCCGACGCGCTGGCCGCCAGCCACGTCGACGGCATCGTGCACCGCGACCTCAAGCCGGCCAACGTGCTGCTCGCCACCGCCGTCATGGACGGCACCGAGCAGATGCACCCGATGCTGACCGACTTCGGCATCGCCCGGCTCGCCGACTCCCCGGGCATCACCCGCAGCCACGAGTTCGTCGGCACCCCCGCGTACGTCGCGCCGGAGTCCGCCGAGGGCCGGCCGCAGACCTCCGCGGTGGACGTCTACGGCGCCGGGATCATGCTCTACGAGCTGGTCACCGGGCGCCAGCCGTTCCAGGGCGACAACCCGCTGGCGATCCTGCACGCGCACCTCGCCCAGGAGCCGCAGCGGCCGTCGACCATGCCGGAGCCGCTCTGGACGGTGATCGAGCGCTGCCTGCGCAAGGACCCGGCGCAGCGGCCGAGCGCGGTGTCGCTGGCGGGCGCCCTGCGGGTGGTCGCGGCGGGGGTGGGCGTGCACGCCTCCCCGGCGGCGGTCGACGCGGCGCTCGCCGTCGGGGCGCTGCTCGTGCCGGACCCGCAGCCGGCCGCCGTGCCGGGTGCGCCGACCGGCGTGCCCGGCGGGCTGCCGGCGGACGCGTCGTTCGGCGCGGAGGACCGCACCCAGGTGCTCCCGGCCGGCCAGCAGCCCGGCCAGGGGTACGACCCCGCGGCGGCGACCCGGGTGATGGGCACCCAGCCGCCCCCGTTCGACCCGGCGGCCGCGACCCGGGTGATGCCGCCCGCCGCCGTGCCGCCGCCCCCGCCCGGCCCGCCGCAGGCCGAGACCCCGCACCCGTGGCAGACCCAGCTGCGGGCGGCCCGGGACCGCAACCAGCAGACCGAGATCGCCTACTTCGGACCCGAGGACTTCGAGGCCCCGCCGGTCGCCCCGCCGCCGTTCCAGGCGGGCCAGGCCGGGCCCGGGGCCCGGCCGCCGCAGGGCGCCCCCCAGGGCTACCAGCAGCCGGGCCGGCACCAGGGCCAGCAGCCCCCGGCCGGCTACCGGCAGGCCCCGCCGCCCGGTTACGCCCAGCGCCCGCCGGTCGCCCCGCCGCCCTACCAGGGCGGACAGGGCGGACACGGCGGACAGGCCGGTCCGGGCGCGGGCCGTCCGCAGCCGCCCGGCGGCTACAACCAGCCCCCGCAGCAGGCGCCCGGCGGCCACCGCCCCGCGCCGGCCCCGCAGCACCCCGCCCCGCAGCAGGCGGCGCCGCCCGCCCCGCCGCGCCGGGC